>NZ_QUGU01000012.1:0-111670 GCF_003479185.1 Blautia sp. AF17-9LB | reverse complement strand
TGGATTGTGCTTTTCCTTTCTTTTTGTTCCCTTTAATTAGCCATGAACTGCTTGATCCCCTGGGATTTTGCACCTGGGTTATCATTTCCGTAACCTTCGAGAAGGTTTACAACACCCCATGCGCCCAGACCTGCGCCCAGGGCGATCACAAGGATCTTCAAAGTATCAATCGCGCTTGCAAAAAATGCCATATAGTTCCTCCTTTAATTTCAGAAATTTTAATTTGTGATATGGCCGTATCAGGCCGGAAACAAAAAAAGCCGCCGCACTGTTTTTAGAAAAAAATCTGTTTCAAACAGCACGGCGGCATGGGGCAGGAAAAATCCTGCGGTTATTTACTTTTCAGGGAGAATCACGAATCCTCAAAATATCCTCCTTTCATCGTGACAAAAACAAAGCCTGCCAGGGCGTCATGCTTTGACAGGCAGGAACAACTCTATAAAGTCTGGGAAGCCAGATCTTCGGCTGTGACTTCATAATTACGGTATCGTTCACCGGGACGCATCGGCATCCGGGTAGAAAGAAACTTTTCGATATTAAAAGCGTTCTTCTCATTAAAATCGGAAAGCAGTTTGTAATTTGGGTGTTTGGTTATATCGTATTTCCGGGAGAGGAACGGCCGCACACCCCTGATCTGCAGCAGACATTTGCCCCCGTCCATAACTGCCAGTTCATCCACCGACATCAGGTCCTTTCCCAGCTTTTGAAAATTTTGTCCGTGGGATTCCTGATTTCCCTTTGTGACACTGGTGTTATACAGATCAATAGTCTCTTTCCCTAATAGGGAGTTCCAGCTTTTTAAGGTAGTTTCTTCTTTGCCTCCTAAGAAAAGAGAGGCGTCACAGTTACCGATGATGGTGTCCATGTTGTCTTTATACAGGGCTTTGAGCTGGCTTTGCGCCTGCAGCACCAAGCAGGCAGAGATCTCACGGCTTCGGATGGTCGCCATAAGACGCTCCAGGTTCGGGATCTGCCCGATATTTGCCGCCTCGTCGATCAGGCAGCGCACATGGATGGGAAGCCTGCCCCCATATACATCATCCGCCCGCTCGCATAAGCGGTTAAACAAAATGGAATAGATCAGACTGATCAAAAATGCAAAGGTTCCGTCCGTATCACTCATAATAAGGAAAAGAGCGGTCCGTTCATCCCCCAGCATATCCAGATCCAGCTCGTCATACATGGTAATTTCCCTGACTTCTTTAATGTCAAAAGGAGCCAGTCTGGAAGCACAGGAAATAAGGATCGACTTCGCTGTTTTTCCGGCAGCGAGCTTATATTTTTTATATTGACGCAGGGCAAAATGATCCGGGTCTTTCTGTTCCAGAGCGTCAAAGAGAAGGTCAACGGCATTTTTGAATGACTCGTCATCCTCACGGACCTCCATTGCGTTCAGCATTTCTACCAGTGTGGCAAAATTCTGTTCGTTTACCGGAGCTTCATAGTAGATATATCCGATCAGTGCCGTATAAAGCAAGGTTTCTGCTTTGACCCAGAAATCGTCTCCGGCTTTTCCTTCGCCTTTGGTATTGGCGATCAGGGTAGTGACGATCTTCAGAATATCTTTCTCGGAATGAATGTAGGCGAATGGGTTAAAGTGCATACTTTTCTGAAAATTGATCGTATTGAATACCCGTATTTTATAGGGCTCATAGATAATCTTTCCTTTTTCATTACGCATAGGCTTTCCGTCCTTGTCCAGCTTTGGTGTGCCTCGCTGCAACATCTTTCCGCATTCCACAAGGACTGTACCTTTCGGATCGGTGACGACGTAGGAACTGTGCATTTGCATCAGATTGGGCTTGATGAAAAAGCGCGTTTTTCCCGAACCTGATCCTCCGACTACCAGTACATTTTTATTTCTTGCATTGGCCGGATTTTTGGGCCGTCCGTTTAACATCAGTCCTTCACTTTGGGTAAGAATGATATTGTTTTCCGGCTTTGGGTCCATAAATGGGGCAATATCGGCTTTATTTCCCCATCTTGCAGAACCATATTCCACATTTTTGCGGTATTTCTTAGCGTCTTTCCCTCTAAGATAGACTGCCAGCCGCATAATGGCTGCACCGCATAAACCAATCAGCCAGTCCATTGCCGCTCCCGGCCACATACTCTGAAACGCAAGGGCAAAGCCTTCGGACAGTCCTAACAGCTTTTGGGAAGCGTCTGCTCCGGGAGCCAGACGCACCGCCTCGCCCAGCTTGGCAAATACCAGAAGGAACAGAATATAAGGCAGATGGAGAATGACCTGTTTTTTCAGTGTTTCTGCATCAATCTTCATCGTTCCGGTCCTCCGTGTTCTTTGTTCTTTACACGGTCACGGCCAAGCGACTGCGCCAGTTCTTTGAACTTATGAAGCTGTGTAAGCAGCGACGGTCTGGTGCTGCGTGTAAGGTCTTTCTTCGTATATTCCTTAAAAGCTGCCGTCAGTGCATCCGCCTGGTTTGCCTTGAAATATACCGTCCATTTTGGGGGATCGGTCCCAAGTTCCTTTTCTATATGGTAGCGTACCTGATGTTTCCTGGCATACCGTTCAAAAGAGCGGATTCGCCCTGAAACTTCAATGGTATTGGCTCCGGGGTCTTTATAAGTCAGCCGCTTCATGCTGTTGCGCCCGACTTTTGGCATTGTGCGTTCCTGTTCCATCTTTTGGAGTACCGCAGCAATAGCCGCACGCAGTACCCGCCCTGACAGTTTTGCTGCCTGTATAGAAACAGAAACCGTTCGTTGTTCGAGATCTTCCTGCAAGAGCATCCTCCTTTCTGATAAAATCGGTATTTATAATATGGAAATAACTTTTTACCGGCTTTCCCCAAGAACCTGCTGTCGGGAAGCGTGTTCAAAGGCTTTTGCTGCCTGATCGACCTGAATTTTAGCATGTTTCAAAAGCGTCTTGATGATCGTAGCCGGGCGTTCCTGTTCCTCCAGATGATCGACCATCCCTTTGCACTCATCCGGGAGGTATTCCGCCATATCTTTCAACACATCGGAAAAGTTACCCATAAAGCCCCAGCAGCTATCCGACAGCTCCCCGTTTTTATAAAGCTCAAACCCATAACATTCGCCATGCAGATAGGAATCGTAAGCGGCGACTTCACTGCGCATCAGTGCGTCCGCTTTCTGCCGGATGGCGCCGGTCATCTTGTCAGCGTCAAATTCCTTTAGGGCATCTTCTTTGGAAACATAGATCCAGCCGACCTGTCCGCTGTCCCATTCTGCATGAGGGGCCCTGCCTGAGAAACTTTCTGTACTCATGGCAAGACCTGAGTGGTCGTAGAGATAGAGGGGGAGCATCAGATACTTTTCCGAAATTACTTTCTGCATTGCTTCATCGATCGCCCGTTCCTCTGTCTTTGGTCCATGCCGGAAACGGCTGCTTACAATGTTTACCATCCGTTCATAGCGTTTCATGCCGGCTTCATCATGTCCTACGGTATCTAAATACATTTCCCGCAGGAAGTCGTCTTTGTCCATATAGTTGTGATGGTCGCCCAGCGCATAGCGGGGATGGAAGCATACCATCGTCCCAAAATGTTCATCTACCTCACGGGGAGAGATCAGAATATCGTCCGGCTGCACCATAAGGGCATAAGGTTCATTTACTGCCATTAACATAATTGGCTCCTTTCTTTCTACAAATCCGGGCCGGAATGGTGCATCATCGGTTTTTCCCGGTGTTCATTGGTTGCAGGCTGCTTGACTGCAATGATCTCGCCGGCAATCCTTGCAAATTTTTCAGGGTACTTGAACTGCTCCCCGTATTTCTCCATCAAGTCCGGGGAAAGGTCTGTAAAATCTTCCTCGCCAAGACCAACGATCAGAAAATTCCCGGACACAATATCATAAACGTGGCCGTCATCATCAAAGAGAGCCCGGTTCAGAGGCAGTCCCATCAGCTTGCCTTCATCATTGCAGATCAGAGCCACCGGGTCCTCATACGGATAGACCGCCTGAATGTCTCCACCCACTGCCGCCTGCAAAGATTTCAGACCGCTTTCAATCTCCGCAGCATAAGGGGACTTGCCCGGCTCTACCATTAACACTTTCATAACTGTATATCCTCCTTCTTTTTCATTGCCATACCGGGAGCGGCTGGCGTTTTTTCCTGGGTTTTTGCCACAGAGAGCTTCCCCAGGACGGAAGGCTTCTCCTGGTTTTGGGGCGTAAAAATACCGCCCTCCGAAACCTCGGCGGCGGCATGTTCCGTTTTGGTCTGTTCCAGTCCTTCAACCGTATAACCAGGTAAGAGAGTGCCATGAACCATAAAATGACGCTCATATTCTTTCGGAATTGGCGGGGAAATTTCCGTGAATAAATGGGAATAGGCTTTCTTCCGCCCGTCCAGGTATTTTATGGCTGCATTCTTATCTGTATATCGTTTCTGGTTTTGTCCGGCAATCTTTTCTCCATATCCCTGCTTCGGGGAATGAATACGGACTTCCCATGTCACATACCAGGCAACCGGAATACTCTGTTTTGTTTCCCTGTCATATTTCGTATCTTCCCAAATACTGCAGGTCATCTGATAGACCCGGTTGCTGATTTTCTGATCCGCCCTCCAGTTATCGGTGTCTTTCCACTGATTGCCGGTATGTTCAATCTCAGGTGTACGAAGATATTCCAAAGCCCGGTTGATCGTCTGTGTTGCCGCTGCCTGCTGTTCCCACTGTTTTGCGGCAGCCACCACGATTTCATAGGCTTTCTGCTCCCCGTCGATACTTCCCTGGCGCATGGCTTCCAGGCTATCTGTTCCCATTGTGATCAGTGTAGAAATATCCACATTTTCACAAACTACGCTGTGCTCAATTTTAAGCTCCAATCCCGGCGTCAAGTGGTCGCCATACCGGTAGGCATGATAATCTTTATTTTCTTCCAAAATGCTGTTCACCTCCTGCTATATTTCCGGCTCGTGGTTTTTTCTGGAAAACGTCTGTGCCGGTGATTTTTTATCTGCCGGCCTGTTTGCCGCAAGCTGATCCATCACGGAAGGACGGCCGACGCCGAACATGGATAGCTGCCCGTCCGCCGCCTCACGAAGTTCAGAAACAGAGAGGGGAAGCGTTACATCGGCATGGGTCAATAGCTGTTCCCGTTTCAAATCCTGAATGATCTCGTCAAAAACAGCGTTGATTGCACGGCGTTCTTCCCCCACAGGGAAGGCTTTCAATACCTCCATTTCTCCGTCTTTACCGGAAACCAGGGTAAGGGCACAGTCGGCATGGCCTGCCAGATAATCCGATGTGTAGGGCAGTTTGTCCTTGATATAACAGGCAAAGGCTCTGGCTGTCATTTCCACATTGCTGTCCCAATAACCGCCGTCTTTTTCACATTCTTTTCCCATGCGTACCGAATTACGGTAAAAATCAGTTTCCGTCCGTCCAATCTGCGGAGCTTCCTGCGCCTGCATCCCGGAAAGCATACGCTCAAAAATTTCCAGCCGTTCCCGTTCACTTTTGGGAATTACCCGGCCGGTAACATTCTTCTTAAATGCGCTGATCTGTTCCACAGAGCCGGGTTCGCCGGACAAAAATGCTTCCCGCAAGACTGCGTAGGTTTCCATCTGTTCCTCATTGCCATACCGTTTCAGGGAGGCAAGAACCGAGGAATCCAGCCAGCTTGCCGCATTTTTCCGGGTGCGTTCTGTTTGTGCTTCCGTGCGCTTTGCTGCCTGTTCCGGTGTTTCCGGTTTATACTTCATGGTGTCAATGAGTTTTTGGAACGGCGCATAGAGGTGGGGCTGTTCTGACAGCATCCCTTTTGCTCCCATCTTTGTACCAAGATAATCGTCAAGTCCATGCCACCATTCATGTGCCAGGGAACCGGCCCCGTGCATTTTTGTAAGATTGATGACTGTACGCAAAGGTTCATAATGAGCTGCAGCATTGCCACTGCCTCTTGCACCAAAAGCGATAGCAAGTGTTCCCTGATAAGCAATATCTTTATCGCTGATCTTAAGGGCTGACGCCAGATCCTTTAGTGCTTCAAATCCCATGTTAAGGGAGGTCTGCCGGTCGTTCTGGTTCATCCAGTTTCCAAACTCACCGCCGCGGAACCCAAAGGTATCAAGATAATGCTGTCCGGTGATCTCCACGCCATTCCGATAATCCGGTCCGGTACGTTTGACATGGGCAAGCTGTGGAGGGACAAAACGGATCTTTCCGTTTTTGTTCCTGCCTTTGGCAAGTTCCTGCACCCATTTCAGGGCAGCTTCTTTGGTCTCAAAATTGGTCCGCAGGATCGAATAGCCTTTTGTCACATAGTAGGTACCGGGTTTCCAGTCCCCATTTTTAGAATAGGTCTGTTTCCCGTCGTTGAAGTGGATCGCATAACCTTTCGGTATTTTCTGCTCTTTGGAAACACAAAACTGTTCCTTTTTTGCTTTCTGAGCAAAGTTGCGCTCAAAATATTCAGCCGAGCGGATCAGCATGGTATTGGACAATTTGTTTGTGATCACGGGATTGTCCTGTCCCTTTTTCGTTGCCCGGTAATGGATTCCGCTTCCCCAGCCCTGTACCTTTTCTAAGTATCCATTGTCAGCGAAAAAGCGGTCATAGGCTCTTATGGCATCCTCCACAGTACGGACATCTGAAAGCACTGTCTGCAATTCCCGGACTGTTTTTATATATTCCTTTTGTCTCGCGGTCCGTTTTTCCGGGGTGTCATCCGTGCGGTAATACTGAGGGGAAGCGTTTAAGCCGTCCCTCGCTTTTTTGATAAAATAGACCACGCCAAGAGGAATCCCTTCCTCCAGCATGGCTGCATAGTCCGGCTTTTTCCAGACATTATCCTTTTTCACAAATTTTTCGGCTTCGCGCTCATTCATGGCTTCCAGATCATCCGCATACAGCCCGCGGTCTTTCCACAGGTCTTTTTTCGCACCGCCGATCTTTTCGCCGAAATCTTCATGCACTCCTGCCAATCTTCATCACCTCCAGTCTGTGTAGAATTCTTATCGCTCCGGGGCAGGGCGGCGTTCTTCGTTTTTGAGAAGTTGTGGGAGGTTTCCTGTGAGCCGGTCAGTTTCCCTGCGGATCAGTTTGTCCAGAGCGCCTAAATCCTCCGGTGCAATGGCAAACTCCCGGTAATTTTCATACCACAGGCCCGTAGAGACTGCCGCAATGGGCGCAATTTTCTCCGAACCGGATGGAAGAAGGCGATACACAGGGGCTTCGTCATAAAGAAGCATCTGTTTTGCCGTTCCCTGTGGTATGCGGTACTTATCCATATCCGGGTTCTGGGCTGCCTCCATATATTGCATATTCAGGCGTTCTTCTAAATCCTGGGGCATATAACGAAATGCCTGATCCATCCACTGTCTGAACATCGTGGAATAGTGGTACTGCCATTCCGTAACTTGATTCGGGGCATAAGAAAATCCCCAACTTTTCAGAGCATCTTTTTCGTAAAGCTCCATTTCAGTCCATTCTTTCAGGCTGACCGTAGCCGCTGAACCATCTTTGCGTTCGACATTGACGCCGCAGGGATAGAGGATATTTCTTTTTATATCCTGCCGCAGCGTGTCTAAATCCATCATCAGGACATCTCCGTACAAGTGACCGCCCTCTCTGCGATCCGTATGAAACAGGAAAACCCTCGCTCCGATAAACTCCGTTGTTGAGATCATTTGATGAAGATCCGCCGTAGAACAATAAGCAAACAAAGCGTCGGAAAGCCACATGTGATTTTTCTCCATGATGGCAATGGAATCAGCCCCGGTATTTGTCGCCAGAGAACGCATATTAAATTCGCATTCCCTAAGAAAATCTCCGGCAAAAATATGGAGCTCATACGCAAAGATGGATAAGTCTGTATCACGGATCAAATGAATCTGCGGTAGTGGTTCCTGATTCAATCAAATTCCTCCTTTCATGTGAACCTGACAATTACCGGCTTTCCTTATCATGGGAAGATGCCGGCTGCTTTTTTGCCGGTTCCGTTTTTGCTGCCTGTTCCCGCATTGCTTCCAAAACAGAAGGGCGCCTTTCCGCAGTCTGTTCCAACCGGGCAAGGGTATTAAGTGCCCACTCCGCATTACGGTTAATGGAGGATATAAGAGCGCCCTCCACTTTGAAAGCACCTTTGAACACCCTGGCAATCTTTCCATTTTCTTTTGCGTCTGTCTCCGCAGGTTTTCCTTGAATAGCACGGCCCATATTTTTGAGATGCCGCTCCATTTCGTGATATTCCGTACTGAAAGCGTCAATTCTGGCAACAGCCCTGTTGTTGGCCTGCATACTTTTTTCTGCTGCACTTTGAATGGACTCCAACACCGGTCTGACATGTAAAAACTGTGTGATCCCATTCAAAGCAACAGTACCTCGTTCCCTGAAATCGGCAAGGATATTCCTGCACCCGTTTATGATCTGGCCTTTGAGTTCGGAAAGACGGTGACGCATAACGGAAATATTCATCTCCATAGCTTTACAGCTCTTTTGGAGAGTATCTTTCAGGGAATGGTTCTGTAATCCCTGCATTTCCTGACGCACTGCCTTTAGTTCCTCGGTTGCCTCCAAAAGACGCTGCTCCATCCCGGTCACATGCTCGATTAGCTTGGCAAATTCTTCATATCCCGGTGTATTGTTGTCTTTTAGGAGAGCAAGCAGCTCTTTGACCTGCTCATTTTCCGCAATCGGCTGGCTATCTGTCTCCGTCATTCATCAATCCCTCCCATCTGCCGGTAGCTGCCCTCTGGCAATCTTGCCAACAATCTCCGGACCGGTTTCATAAATCTGCATGAGGCGTTTTGCTGTGCCGCAGGGCTGTGCAGCTCCGCTGGTCCAAAGACGCACTGTGGATGGGGCAACATTCATCAAAAGCGCAAAGCCCTTTTCGTTCATGTCCAGCTTTTTCATCAGCGATTTAACCATATCGGGGCCGTAGTCTGGACACCGGGAAGCCTCGGCAATCATCTGCAAAGCGGTATTTTCAATTTTTTTCATTTTCAAATCCTCCTGTTATTTGTTTTCCAGCCCTATGCCGGGGCAAAGCCGATCTGGTTGTGTTTCATCCTTTTGGCAAAGTCCGGCATCGAATAATTTACCCCGTCAATTTCTGCATGGGTGTCATCCAGACGATGGCAAACAGCAAAATGCCTGTCCCCGTTTCCATAGAACAGGCAAAGTAAACCATTGTCAGGAATAGAAAACAGCGCTTTTCCGGCGCTGTCTGTAAAGCAGATCTGTTGAGATCCATTCATGTTGAAATCCTCCCTAAATTGAAACAGCCGCCTCTTTTGGGCGGCGTTGGTGCTGGCTGGTTTGCAGTTGTTCCCGAACCTCCAGCAATTTTTCATTGTAATCTTTTCCCATCCGGGGAGGGTTGACACTTACCCGGATATGACGGAAACGTTTATCCTCGTGGAGCATGGTCTTGATTTTCCGGGCATTGACAAATCCGGCAAGATCGTGGTCCATATAAAGGGTAACACGCCGGATCTCCGGGTGGCGTTCCAGAAAAGAAGTCAGCGCCACATGGGAAGTACCTCCCAAAGACAAGCGGTAACCATTCCATTTCCATCCCTCCAGCTCTTGAAGCGTTGCATGGGAAAGCGCATCAATAGGAGCTTCAAAGACTGCCACATGCCGGCTACCCGGACTTTGCGGGGGATAACAAAAGTTATATCCTTTGTCGCTGCCATAGACATCCTTTTTGAGATTGCCGCCGATACTGCGCATACAGGCGAACTTCGCTTTCCCGGAATCATCTTTCCCTACAAATACACAAACCGGTTCTCCATGATACCGGGCTTCGTAAAAAATCCCGGCTTGTAAACACTGGCGAATGACTTCTGAGCTGATTCCCCGTTTCTGCAAATAGGAGACCGCAGCGGTCGCGCAACGTCTGGCCCAGGGGAGAGAGAATGCTTTCTTTTCCGGTTCTTTTGATACCTGTATTTCTGCCGTACTTCGGTAAGCCGGTGTATGTCGGATTTCGCCACCTACCAGAGCATGAACCGCATCCACAAGACCATATCCCCGAATCTGGATCAGGTAGTCCAGCGCATTGATACTCCGTCCACGGCTGTTCCAGTACCAGTACCTTTTCCCGGTCACATATACCAGACTGTCATGTTCCTTATGCCGGAAATTAGGTCCATCCCGTTTCAGCACACCGGGTTCATGGAACTGCAGGTAAGTAAACAGATCAGCTTCCCGCGCTGCCTGAATCTGTTCTTTGGTTACGCCGGGCATTGTACCGGCACAGTGATTCTTTTCATCGTGCTTTGCCTCCTTCCTGTGATGGAATGAAAAAAGACACCCAAAGGTGCCTAACAGCCGTACAGATCGTGATTGACCTCGGCACGGTAATAGCTGTCCATTGTAGCCGGGGCATTATACAGCGCCGCCAGCAGATATGCTTTGATATTTCCGACCTTCGTCGTGTTCTTGTCGATACAGTCAAAGACATACTCTAAGTGACCGGAATTGATCTTCAGGAACCGGCTCTTGACGATCTCCCGCGGAAAATCATCTCCGGCGATGCGTATGTAAGGGCGTTTCGACAAAATCACTTCAAGCATAAGTTCAAGGGTTTCGTCCAGACGTTCCCTGCCATACCGTAAGACCAGTAAGTCATATTCGATATTTTCTTTGATGATTTCACGATAGGCTTCTATCAGCTCTATCCGATCCATCCCATCCGTGCGGCTTGCCGCTTCCGGCTCTGCCGGATAGATTGATGGATAAGTTATTGATTTATCTTTTTTTGATTTTTTTGTTTTTAATGGATTAGTATTTAATTGTACCGGATTTGCCTGTTCAGGTTCCGCCTGTTTAGGTTTTGCCTGTTCAGGTTTTACCTGTCTTGGATTTTCCCGTTTAGGTGAAAGCCCTGTGTTTTCGGTGCTTACAGGCTGCTCATGGATCGTATATTCAATGTCTCCCAACTGCCCGTTATCATAGCGGAGGCGCTGCCTGGTGAGATAACCATGCCGCTCCAGTTCCTTCAGGGCAGTAGTGATAGAATCCACACCGTCCTTGCAGATATGGGCGAGTCCTTTCGTGGTATAATCCCAATCTTCCGGCAGCGACAACATAAGTGATAAAAGCCCCTTTGCCTTTAAGGACAACTCCGTATTGCGCAGATGGTGATTGCTCATTATCGTAAAGTCCTTTGTTTTCTCTACACGGAATACTGCCATTGTATCGCCTCCTTTCTTCGACTATTCCGTTACAAGGCATGATCCCTGTGGTCATAATGGAGATGACCGCCAGAGACCTTCGCATGGTTTTTCAGTTTCACTTCGCCCCGTTCCTGGCTCTCTAAAAATTTCTGATAGCCGGCATCTGTAAGGAACAAGCGCATCTTATCGCCTTTGTCGCCAACAGGGGAATCGTAAGACAATACATCAAAAATGATCATGTGCCTTACCTCCGGGTCAAAACGTTCAAGCGCCATGATGTCATGCCCCTTCAATTTTTCTGCACCTGATTGTTGTCTGGCCTCGGCGATCTTTTCTCCAATCGTCCGGGCTGGATAGGGCAGACGGTAATTCTTCTGAATATCTTTTACCAAGTCCATGCACTCTGCATTTGACAGAACACGAAGTTTTGCCATAAGACCTTCTGCCGCCTCCCGCTGTTCGGAATTATTTGAATACCGCACGGTCATATAAAGTTCATTCAGGATCTTTGTCTGATAATCGCCCTCAACCTGAAAGAGCAGCTTTTTTTCCATTTCGTTTAATTCCATGGGGATCTCCTTTCTCTCGAAAATGAGTATGAAAAAAGGGCGTCCACCTATAAAAGTGAAACGCCCACGGCAACCAGCGGTCAGACATAAAGCCGGACCGCTGGCACTATTAAATTTTGTCGTTAATAAAACAGCCTCCTTTTTTCTTTATAGTTTTCGTCAATTTTCAACTTGGAAAAGGAATTGAATAAAAGACGACAAACGCTCAAACCCCTTGAAAATAAAGGCTTTTTCTGTTTGTCGTTATTATACCGTAACGGCATTCCCATGTATCGTTATTGATCAATATGGGATTTACGGTATTAGCAATCGCAGACCGAATGGGACATGAGAGCATTGATATCACTTACCGATATGCACATCTGTTTCCAAGTGAGCAGACACAGATGGCAGAACAGCTGGATATTGAAAGGATGGAAAAATCAAATGGAGAAGAATCTGGACAGTAAAGGAAGATGGAGAAACAAAATCGTAGCATTCCGGGTATCACCAGAAGAAGCAGAGCAGATTGATGCATGTGTCCGATTGTCAGGACTTAGCAAGCAGGACTATATCACAAAACGATTAACTAATCGAGAAATTGTGGTACAAGGAAATCCAAGAGTGTATAAAGCATTGCGAAATCAGATGGCAGAGATTTATGAAGAATTGAAACGTCTGGAAAAATGCGGTGAGGAAAACGAAGAGTTGCTGAGTACCCTGAAATTGGTCGCAGAGACATTGTATGGATTGAAAGGGGATAATGAATGACAGAAAAAGAAAAAATGACTGCTCCGATTGCATCTGTTGGCGCAGATGTGGAACAGTCATCAAGTAATAAATTAACCAACCAAAGTATAGCAGATTTGCCCGGTAAGGGCAATCTGCAAGCCACAAATAATGCGGAAAATATAGCAAAATCAGCAAATAAAAAGAATCCAGATGATCTGGAAACAGTTTCCATGATGGAATTATATGATACTGCATATCCACCAAAATTGCCGATTGTAGATGGACTTCTGTATAACGGAACTTATCTGTTTGTTGGTTCGCCGAAAATTGGAAAATCATTCTTTATGGCACAGATCGGGTATCACATCAGTAAAGGACTTCCATTGTGGGGCTTTTCAGTCAGACAGGGAACGGTTCTCTATCTGGCACTGGAAGATGATTATGCAAGATTACAAAAGCGATTATCACAGATGTTTGGAATGGAAGGCAGTGAGAATTTTTATTTCGCTACAAAATCAAAATCGCTCAATGACGGACTGGAAAGGCAGCTTGTAACATTTGTGACGGAGCATAAAGACGCAAGACTGATTATCATTGATACTCTTCAGAAAGTGCGTGAGGTTGGTGGAGATAAATTCAGTTATGCCAGTGATTATGAGATTGTAACGAAGCTGAAAGCATTCAGTGATAAATATGGTATCTGTTTTCTGGTTGTGCATCATACAAGGAAAATGGAATCTTCAGATAGTTTTGATATGATTTCTGGCACGAATGGATTGCTTGGAGCTGCGGATGGAGCATTCGTCATGCAGAAAGAAAAACGGACAGATAATAAGGCAGTTCTGGAAGTGGCAGGGCGTGACCAGCAGGATCAGAAACTGTGGTTGAACTTTAATCGGGAGAGATGTGTATGGGAACTTACCAAGACAGAAACAGAACTTTGGAAAGAACCAGAAGATCCAGTGTTGGAAAAAATCAAAGAACTTGTAACAGAAACTACGCCAGAGTGGGCAGGAACAGCAACAGAGCTTGTGGAAGTATTGCAGGTGGAAATGCAGCCGAACGCATTATCACGAAAATTAAATGTCAGCTTGGAACGATTGATTCTGGAATATGGAATCCAGTATAAAGCGGAACGAGGACATGATGGAAGAAAGATCAGATTAGCCTTTGTTGGAAAACAAGCGTGACGATATGTGACGGTTGTGACGGTATTTTATATAGTGTGTCGGTAGTGAAAATATCGTCACTATCGTCACGACCGTCACGGAAAGGAGAAACATGGAAAGAAAGTCACAGGTGCAGATACCAAAAGATTTATTACTGGCATTGTTCCAGTACCATCTTGCCGGGAATGAGGAATATCTGCCGGAGATAGAAAAAGCATTGATGGAAAAATTAGACAGTATGGTAAAACGTCAGTTATATACAACATTCAAAACAGCACCAACCGAGGAAGAACGGGAAAAGGCAAGACAAGAGTATTTGGATAAGTGTGGAATGCATGAGAACTTTCGTTGGTAAAGATTCTGCTTGATGACCTTATGACAGGAGCGTGCCACGCACCTGTAAATAGCAGACAAAGAGAAGGTTTGTAAGGTGTAGCCGGTAGTTGATTGGCGAAGAAAAAACTTTTCAAAAGGGGGCCCTGATTCAGGGCGTCCCTGCGGAAATGATAAATGAAGGGAGAATGACACCATGAGAGAAGGAAGATTAGGTTACAACAGTTATAACAAAAGATATGGATTATTGTCATCCGACTTATGGATTGATCCAGGATTTCACTGCAGAGAATGTCTGGAAGTTCTAGTTGATGATCAGTGGGTAAAGACACGAATGGAAATGAATCTGGCGAGAGAATGGTATTTGGTGGGAACACCGTATTGTGGAGATCTGGAGTATGTACGGGCAAGGATACGGGAATAAAGCAGACAGGAAGAGTAATAGTCGGTTTGTTGTTAGTGAAAAAATAAGCCCGGATATGGGCAGAAAAAGAGGGCGGATACGCCCAAAATGAAAAGCGAAAGCAAGTTGTGGTAGATGTAAGAAGCATCTCACAAAGCCCTCGGCGTTTGAGAGCGAAATACACCCATCGCACAAACTTCGTTTATGCTCTGTGTATTTCGCCCTTGCAGGGGGCTATTATAGCCGGAAACGGCAGTAAGTTCGTAAACGGATGCCGATGCATCCACTCACAAATGATATGGCAGAATTTATTTTGCCGAAGACAAGGAGGGAGTGCCTATCGGAAGAAATTCATTTATTCAAATGACAAAACTAAGCAATGTAAAAGGCAGAATCACTTATATATCCAGTCACGCAAAACAGGAAAATCTTTATGCAGTTTATGAAACCATAGAACGGAAATTCTGGCGGGAACTTGCAAAATGTAATCAGGAAGAATTTGCAAAAAGTGGAACAGAAGGAAAATGTATTGAGGCAAGAGAACTGATCATTGCTTTGCCAGAGAGTTTTACAGAATATCAGCCGGATAGATTGCTACAGCTTTTTACAAATCATTTTAAACAGAATTATGGAACAGAGTGTATTGCTGCTTTGCACCACAATAAAAGAAAGACCAATTATCACATTCATTTGATATTTGCAGAACGGAAACTACTGGATGAACCAATCATTAAGATTGCCGGCAGAAATATGTTTTATGATGAAAATGGAAAACATGTCCGAACCAAGAAAGAGATATTAGGAGAAGATGGCGAGATCCGAGAAGGCTGCAGTATTGTGAAGAAAGGAGAAGTCTATGAGAAGAAGCTGTTTACTGCGAAAGATGAACGCTTCAAGTGCAATTCATTTCTGGATGAGGTAAAGCATTCTTATACAGATTTAATCAATATTTATGTGCAGGACGAGAAACAGAAACTACAGGTATTTGAGCGTGGCAGTGTTTATCTTGCAACAAAGAAAATCGGAAAAAATAATCCGAAGGCACAGGAAATAGAAGCGGATAATCAAAAACGCCGGGAATGGAACAGAGCTGTTGATATGGCATTGATTAGTGGAGTGCCGGAACCGAAGATAATGGAAGTGAAGCGGAAAGAAATCACGGAGCCAATCAGGGAATCAATTGCCCGGCGTGGAAACAGACCACGATTATTTTCCAGAGTTGTAACAGTGGCTGTTGAGGCATTGGAGTTTTTGATAGCAAGTGTGCTTTTTAAGAAACCCAGGGAAGTGCCAAAACAGACAGAGCAAACGGAAGCAGAACACCCAGAGCATGTTGCTGAAAATAGCACGGCAGCAGTCAAGACAACAAAAGAAGAAAAGGCAGAACCGGAACAACCTAAAATGACGAGGCTTGCAGCAAAGTATCCGAAACTATTTAAAGTGAATAAAGAACTGGAAGATCAAAACGGTGCAATTCAACAGAAACAAAAACAGCTTTCTGCAAAGAAGAAAGAACTGTCAGAAGTTACGGGATGGTTTAAAGGAAGAAAGAAAAAAGAATTGCAGAAAGAAATTGATGAACTGAAAAGCCAGATCAGAGATATGAAAGATTACCTTCCGAGGATTGTGCAGAAGATCGGTTATAGAAGTGTACAGGATTTTTTAAAAGATTTTAAGGTTTCTCAAACTGAGTATAGCGAGTATCGAACTGCAATAGCAAAATGGAAGAAAGAAACTGGCAAAGAGCCAGTAGCACATGGTATTAGAGCAAAGCTGGCAGAAAAGAAACAAGAAATACAGAATGAACAGAAAAATAAACAGCATACCCGTAGTCAGAACAAAGATCGGGGAGCAAGATAGGAGGACAATCATGGAGAAACACATTATGGGAGAAAATGGAATCAGCTATACTTTAGGAGAGGACGGTCTGTATTATCCAGATCTGTATCTTCCGGAAGAGACAGAGTATCCGATTGGAAAGTATGGAATGTTGAGAAAGTCATATTTGCAGGAACATCGGAAGGGATTATATCTGGAGCTGGTATTTGCCGGGAAGTTAAATAAACATTTGCATCAGATTGATGAAGAGTGTAATCAGATGATGGACAGACTGGTAGAGCAGATGAAAGAAAAGCAGGGAGTGACGGAAGAACTGAAGATGCAGGATCAGATGGCATGGGTTGGGAGAATGAATAATATCCGGGCATGTGCGGAGGAGATTATATTGAAGAAAATCGTATATAGATAAATGGAAAAGGTGGTTATAGTTGCCACCTTTTTTAACTGTAGGTGGAGCATATTTGTGAAAATAGGATGGAGCAATTCTCACAATTATGATAAAATTTGAATAGAACTATGTCTGCTTTGGATATAATTCATGAGCTTATAAAGAATGTGAAGATTGGAATTATGAGAAATATGGAAAAGAAAAAAATGACGCAAGAAGACATTATGAAATTATTAGACTCTTGCTATGAAAAATGTTTAAATGGAATACCGATGGTCAGTCCCGGTGTTGAAGATATGGCAAATGATTATTTGTCAAAGCACGAGACAAAGGAAAAAGCTTGTAGGGATATGCTGAAAAATCAAATTGCCAAATGTACAACATCAGGAGTTGTAACAGGACTTGGTGGCTTTATAACAATGCCAGTTGCGATACCAGCGAATATTGGAAGTGTAATTTATGTACAAATGCGGATGATAGCTTGTACAGCATATATGGCTGATTATGATTTGAATAGTGATCAGACACAAACCTTTGTATATGCTTGTCTTGCAGGAGTTGCAGTGAATAGTTTGTTAAAACAGGCAGGAATCAAATTTGGCGTAAAATTTGCAAATGGTGTTATAAAAAAGATACCGGGAAAGGTCTTGACGAAGATTAATCAGAAGGTTGGTTTCAGATTTATTACGAAATTTGGGTCAAAAGGAATTGTAAATCTTGGAAAGATGTTACCAGGAGTAGGTGCTATTGTAGGTGGCGGACTGGATTTAGTGGAAACGAAGGTTATCGCAGATCGTGCATACAAATGGTTTATGACAGGAGATTTTTCTGTAAAAGGTGAGAGTAACGACGATGTTATAGATATAGATAAATATAATGATATTATAGTATAAATATTGGAAAAATTAAAAAGAAAACAGAAGAGGAGAATGAATTATGGATGTATCGTCAACAATATTTCAACCAATATTTGAAGGTGTAAAGCAATATGTTGTACCGTTGTTTCAAAGATCATATAGCTGGGGGAAGAAAGAGTGGATGATTTTATGGACGGATATAAAGGAACTATATGATTCAGAAAATCCAAGACAACATTTTATGGGATCATTGGTTACAATTCCAGCAAAATCTGTGCCGGAAGGTGTTGCAAAGTTTTCATTGATAGATGGACAACAGAGAATTACAACATTATATTTAATTTTAATGGCAATGGGTGATTTGTATAAAGAAAGTGGACAAATAGAAAAATATGAAGAAATTAAGAATATATATTTGGTAAATCCATATAAAAAGGGAAATGATTATTATAAAATTTTACCAACGCAAATTGACCGAGACGTTTTTAAAAGCATTAGTTCAAATCCGGAAGTGAAAATTGAACATGAAATGTGGAATGCATATAATTTTTTTAGAAAAAAATTGGCATTAAATATTGATTTGGATCGTATGAAAAATATAATTACAACAAAGCTATCTATAGTAAGTATTGTATTAGACTCATCAGACAATCCATATCTTGTTTTTGAGAGTTTGAATCATAAAGGAAAACCTTTATCGGTTGCGGATTTAATTCGAAATTATGTTTTTATGAGCATACATATAGAAAAGCAAGAGGAAGTATACAGAGAAAAATGGAAACCTATGCAAGATCGATTAGGTGAGTCAATTCCTGAATTTGTACGGCATTATTTAATGATGGGAGGTGAGTATATTAATACGGGTGACGTCTATAATGTTTTAAAAGAACAGATTGATAATGAAGGTGCAGAAGAATATCTGGAAAGGCTATGCATATATTCAGAAATGTATGATATTTTTTTACATCCAGAAAAAGAAGATAATATAGAAATAAGAAATGAATTGATAGTTTTAAAGGAATTAGATATTTCAACATCGTATCCATTATTGCTGAATTTATATAGTCTGTATAAACAAAAGATAATTGAAGCGAAAGAACTGGTACAGATGTTATTTGTTATTGAAAATTACATTATAAGAAGATTTGTATGTGGCGTTCCATCTAATCAATTGAATAAAATATTCCCACCGATTTTTTCCCAAATGCAAAAAATTGAAGAGGATTCATATTTATTAAAATTAAAAAAAGCATTACAGGCGAAAAATTATCCTAAGGACTATGATTTTAGGGAATGTTTAAAGACTGCAAAACTTTATGGGAATGGTGATCGAGTAAAGAAAACTAAAATTATATTAGAACGGATAGAACAATCTTTTAAACATAAAGAAATAAGCAGCTTAGATAATATGACAATAGAGCATGTTATGCCACAAACACTTTCTGACGAATGGAAAATACATTTAGGTGATGATTGTGAACAAACCCATGAATTATACTTAAACACGCTGGGAAATTTAACGCTTACGGCGTATAATTCAGAATTGTCAAATGATAGTTTTAAAAGAAAGCGTGAAATATACAATGAATCTCATTTAGAGATGAATAAGTATTTTTCAACGGTTGAAAAATGGAGCGATATAGAAATAAAACAAAGAGCAGGTATTCTTGCAAGTAAATTGATGAAAATATATCCATATTTTGGTGAAACAATCAATAGTAGCGATCTGTCAAGTGTAACTGGAACAAAACCTTATTCGTTAGTAGTTCTTGGACAAGAATTTAATGTAAAGACATGGGCAGATGTTTTAATGTATACATTGAAAGTTGTATCTGATTTAGCCCCGGATAAGCTTGAAAACATAGAAACGGATTATCCATCGCTCGTTGGAAAAAATGCAAAAATTTTTAGAAGACCTAAAGAGTTGTGCAATGAATATTATTATGAATCAAATTTAAGTGCAAGTCATATATATAATTTCTGCAAACAGTTGGTCAATGTAATGGAGTTGTCAGAAGATGAGTGGAAAACAGAAGTAACAAATTAGAACAGAATGTTGATAGCTCAAAGAAACATTGACATAGGTATGTTTTATATTATTTTATGCGAGCAAATGAAATATTTTGGAATAGACAATAAAATATTGACACCATATACGACACCACATATAATATAGATAGGAGGTATAACAAATGTCAAAATGGGATAAACTGATAACACGTATATGCAATTTATCGAAAGACCTCCGGTTTGATGAGTTACGGAAGGTATTGGAAAGCTACGGATATGAAATGAATGCACCAAGAAGTGGAAGCAGTCATTACACTTTCAGAAAGCAAGGGTGTATGCCAATTACAATACCAAAGCATGAACCAATCAAGAAAGTATATGTAGAAATGGTAAGGCAGATTGTAGAAAGTGAGGCGAAGAATGATGAAGACACTGAATGATTATATGGCAATGTCCTATCGTATGGAAATCGTGGAAGATAAAGATGAAGGCGGATTTGTAGTTTCTTATCCGGATTTGCCTGGTTGTATTACTTGTGGTGAGACAGTGGAGAGTGCGGTAGCAAATGCATTGGATGCAAAAAAAGCATGGATTGAAGCTGCATTGGAAGACGGTGTAGAGATTCATAAACCAGACAGTTTGGAAGATTATTCCGGACAGTTTAAATTGAGAATTCCACGAAGCTTGCACAGATCACTGGCAGAACATTCTCAGAGAGAAGGAATCAGCATGAATCAATACTGTGTGTATCTTCTTTCCAGAAATGATGCAGTGTATTCAAAATAATGATTGTGAAAGTTTTTAATGCAGTTATAATGGAGTGTCAATGTATGAAAATAAAAATCGGTATGTCAGGACAACATATATGAAAAGTGAATAGCATAAATTGATTTTATGTGATAGATATTCATAGGTGACTGAATGATTTTTTATAGTACAATTTTATAGATGTATTGTTACCATGACTGTAATTGATAAAGAAGGAGAAATCTGCGATATGGATAAAAAAGAAACATTTGGTGGAGAAATAGCAAAGCAATTACCAGTTAAGGATATATATAATGATTTGGCACATCCTGCGTTAAGTACAGTAGGACAGGGATTGCAAGGGGTAACTAAATTAGCGTTAGCACCAATATCTGCATTAGTATGGGGGTATGATAAAATCGCAGATTACTTAGATGTTGCGATACCTGAATATTTTGAAAAAAGAAAAATAGAAAAAGAAAAGATTATTTCTCCAGATCCTATGATTGCAGTTCCAGTAGTTGAGGCAATGAGATATACTTCGCATAAAGAAGAATTAAGAGAGATGTTTACTAACTTATTAGGGGCAGCTATGAATGCGGATTCTATTGATGCCCATCCAGCGTTTGTAGACATAATAAAACAATTATCCCCAGATGAAGGGAAAATGATTAAGTACTTATACCAGGACGATAAACAACCGATGATAAAGATTAGAGTCAAATTGGATAATGGTGCTGGTGAGAGTGATATATTGCCATATTTTAGTGATATATGTTATAAAGCTGATTGCCAATATCCACAAAAGTTTCCGGAATATTTAGATAATTTACATAGGTTGGGAATTGTTGAGGTATATTACGAGCGATTTTTGGTAGATGAAAAGTATTATGAAGAATTGAAACATCAGCCATATTTTCCGCATATAGAAGAAAATGAGAAAATCAATATTGTGGAAAAGAAAAGTATGTATGAACTAAGTGAATTTGGAAAAGAATTTTGTAAAGTGTGTTTGTATTAAAGGATGTGATTTATTAACATATAGCTGGCAACAAATTGGCAACAGAAAATCAGTGAGCCAAAATAATATATGCAACAGAAATAAAATACCGGCGAAAAAGATACAAAACTTAAACAAATATATTTAAGAACATCTTTGGATTTGCCGAGTTTGAGTAACGGACTAAAATGCCGAAAGCCTGTATTTATGCGGGTTTTCGGCATTTGTTTTATCAAATGGCTCTAGTTTGGCGCTATTTGTGAGAGCAATAATGGCAAGAAAACAGATGAAATCTAATAAGGAGCATTATATGACGAAAGTGAATTTTTATGATAGTATTAATGATTCAATGCTGAAGTTTGCAGTTATTATTGCCAGACATAATGGTAAATGGGTATTTTGCAAGCACAAGGAAAGAAATACATGGGAGGCACCGGGGGGACATAGAGAAGATGGTGAGGATATTCTTGAAACAGCCAAACGAGAACTATATGAAGAAACAGGAGCAATAACTTTTGATATTACTCCAATTTGTATATATTCTGTGACTGCACCAGATAATTTCGATGGAATGGAGACTTTTGGAAAATTATTCTTCTCAGATATACATACATTTGAAAAAGAGCTTCACAGTGAAATTGAAAAAATAGCAATTATGGATGAACTACCGATTAATTGGACTTACCCAGAAATTCAACCCAAACTGCTAGAAGAAGCAAGAAAAAGAGGATTTTGACCCAAAAAGGACGAAATAAAATGACTATTTTTTGATGTTGGGTCGACATTGGTTGATGAAAGCAAAGTTTATGAAGACAGGATGAAAAGGATAGCGGATTTATCAGGTTTAACTTACAAGCAAATTTATAAATATGCCATGTCGTTTTATAAAGAAAACAAAAAAGGAGATTTAGAGGTAGCAAGGCAATTGGGGGTGAAATTACCTAAATGGGAATCGCAATACGAGAGGCTGTATACAGATACTAAAGATTGTTTGAAAAAGTTAAGTAGAATTTATAAAATTGGTGTAATTGCAGACCAATCATTAGGAACTTCTGAGAGCTTAGAAAATCTTGGAGTAAGAAAATATCTTGATTTGATTATCGCATCAGCAGAAGAAGGCGTTTCAAAACCAGATAGGCGCATATTTGAAATTGCATTGGAAAGAAGCAGTTGTAAGCCAGAGAATGCAGTCATGATTGGTGACCGTATTGATAATGATATTGTACCCGCAAAACAGTTGGGTATGAAAACTATATGGGTAAAACAGGGATTTGGAAGTTTGTGGAATATAACAGATGAGAGTGAAAAAGCTGATATGGAAATTAATAACTTATCTGATGTATTAAAATATTTATAGGGGATGAGTCTATAAAATAAGATTCAAATTACAATTGTTCTTGCAGAACATATGATATGTGTTAGGGTACAAATAAAGAGTTGGGTTTATTGCTAAAAAGGAAAATGAAAATTATATGAAAAACATGAAAATAGATGCCAATGGGACAGAAATCAGAGTGATGGGCGATGTTGTTAATGAAGAAGCTTACATTTCGCTCACTGATATTGCAAAATATAAAAATCCAGATAATGCCTTTATCGTGGTGGCAAACTGGATGCGTAATCATTCTACGATTTCATTTTTGGGCTTGTGGGAACAAATTCACAATCCCAATTTTAAACCTATCGAATTCGATAGGTTTAAAGCAGAGTCTGGTGATAATGCGTTTACGTTGACACCGCAGCAGTGGATCAAAGCAATGGATGCAATCGGTATCGTATCCATACAGATGCGGTAAAAGAATTTTTGATAACGCCCACATTATCTCCGCAGGAAATGGCATATACATATGCTTCAGAAGCAGATATTCTAAATATGGCTTTGTTTGGGAAAACAGCAGCACAATGCAGAAGTGAAAAAGGAATAAAAGGGAAAATTCCTAATATCCGAGATTTTGCTTCGGCGGAAGAATTGGTTGTGCTTATCAATCTGGAAGATACAAATGCAGACCTGATAAGACAGGAAGTACCTAAAATTGAAAGGCTGAAAATATTAAGAGAAAAAGCGTACAGACAATTAGAACTTTTAAGAAAGAACCAAGATACGATAGAGGCACTAAAGAAAAATCTTATTGAAGATACAGAAACAAATGGTTGATTTCCTAAGTAAACTCGCTTATAATCTGAGTCGTAACATATTGCTATTATCCACAGTTACGGAGCGGATGTTATCAACAGCGATAACAAACTGATAACATTAGGCCCTATAGGCAGGATAATATGGATAAATCAAAGAATCGAAAGAAAAGCGAACACGGCAATAAATAATCTCTAAACAAAATTGATTAGTAATTGTCGAGTTTGAATAACGGATTAAAATGCCGAAAGCCTGTATTTATGCGGGTTTTCGGCATTTGTTTTATCGAATGGCTCTAGTTTGGCCTCTATTTGTGGGGAGAGTAATAGCAAGATTAAGGAGAAATTATGAAAAAGATAATTATATTAAGAGGTAACTCTGGAAGTGGAAAAACAACAGTAGCTAGAGCGTTACAAAAGAAATTTGGATACAATACAATGGTGATTTCACAAGATGAGATTAGGAGAAATATCTTGTGGGTTAAAGATGGCGTTGATACTAAGGCATTACCACTTATGATAGAACTTATGAAATATGGGTATGAGCATTGTGATGTGGTTATTTTAGAGGGCATCATGTATGATGAGTGGTATAGTCCTTTGTTCAAAACGGCAAATGAATTGTATGGAATGGATATATATGCGTACTATTTTGATATACCATTTGAAGAGACGGTCAGGCGGCATAATACACGAGATAAAAAACAGAAATTTGGTGAAGAAGATATGCGTAGATGGTGGAGAGAAAAGGATTTTTCATCAGTTTTTAATGAAAAAATTATTACATCTGACATTGATGCAGACAGTATTGTTGAAATGATATATATAGCTATAAATGAGCAAATTTGAAAAAATGCACAAAACTACGCCACGACCTTTACAAAGGAGTCAAAACCAATGCATTCCCTCGCACATTGATAGAGGGTGAGATATTTTTCCATCTGGATTATGTCACTGATCCTGCGATACGCTGTTTCAAAAGGACAGACTTTGCCAGTTCCAACAACACACATATAGTGTGCAAATGACATAATCAACCAGTATCTTCGGATTCCCTGTGCAGAACGGATTTGATAGCTGTCCAGCGCCAGTTTATCCTTACATTGGCGGAAAAATACCTCAATTGGCCACCTGCATACGTAATTGTCCAGGATTTCATTTGTGGATAAAGACACATCCATGCAAAGGAAGGCCCTTAGTGCTTTCGGTTTTCCAAATGCTTTTTCGGGATAGCTGAAAAGAACAATTGCGTTTTCTATACCGTTGAGATTGCCTTCATATCGGTACACATAATAGTTTCTGCCTTTAACTGTCACAAGGTCAAAGTTTTTATGTGTCACGGATAATTCGGCAGCCAATTCGCTGAGCTTCTTTTTCATTCCTGACGGGTACAGCAAACGATTTATTTTCAAAGCACCAATGGTATGAAATCCTTGTACGGCAAAGGTGTTGATTATTTTTTCAGAAACGTACCAACAGTCACAAAGAAAATAGGACTGTACCGGAGGAGCTGGCAGTTCCTTTGCGATATCCTGAACAATGTCGATTTTAGAAATTGCCTTGTTATACAGCACAAAAGCATAATTCAAAACAATGCCGTTACAGGAAGGCATAACCGAAACTGCCTGATGCCCATAGTCCTGTTTGCCTTTCAAATGAGATTGATGAAAATACGCATCTTCAATCGGATGCAGAGCCCGTGACGAAGGCTTTGTCTTTGAAGCTATCGTATCGTCAACAATACAGAAAACAGGTTTTCCGGTGCGGGCTGCTTCTGAATAAATAATCTCAATGACAGACCGTTTTAATGTATCTGAAAGCAACAATTCATCCCACTTTCCAGAGTTGAGGAAATGGGCAATTGTAGTTCTGTGGCAGGAACTGTTTTTAGCAAAATCCGTGGTTTTTCCATGGTATCCAGAAAGAAAGATGCTAATCAGGATACTCATAAAATGATTGATCATTCGATTAGAATACGATTTGCATAAATCTAATTTTTTAAACTGGTTGTATATGAATGCTGAATGATGTATAGTATTTGCAGGAGGCACCTTCTTTCGTGAATGCTGTAAATGTTGGTTTGGTCACTTTCATTATACAATACAATCGAATTCAAGGTGTCTTTCTTTTATGCAAAATCACGAACTTGCTCATTTATAGTTATATAATAAAGAGTAAAAGAATGTAATTACTCTGTTAGTAAATTGACACAAGTTGGCTGTAGAGTATAATTATAGTAAAAGTACAGCAGAAGCTGTCGCAAAGATATTTATAAAAATGTTGTGGGGGTATTGAACATTAATGAATGTAAAATTAAAATCTGCAAGCAAGCAAGCGACTGTAGCCTGGAGGGTGGGAGAAAGATGAAGAAGTGCAAATTAGTACAGAATATAAGAAATTTCAAATTTTGTTATTTTATATTTTGCATAATGATATGTTTGGTTGTTTTTCCTGTTTCCACATCTGCCCAAGAAAATTCTGATCATGTTATCCGGGTAGGATCTTTTGAGGAAACTTATAATGTAGTCAATGAAAAGGGAGAAAGAAGCGGCTATGGTTATGAGTATCTTCAAGATATTGCAGGTTATGCAGGATGGACATATAAATACATAACAAGTGATTGGAAAAACTGCTTTACACAGTTGGAAAATGGAGAGATTGATATTCTTGGTGGCATTTCCTATACAGACGAACGTGCTGAAAATATGCTTTTTTCCGATATGCCTATGGGGGAAGAGAAATACTACATCTATACGGATGCATCCAATATGGATCTTACAGCAGGAAATTTGGATTCTTTTGAGGGAAAAAATATTGGTGTGTCTAAAGATAATATAGTGGAGGATGTGCTTAATGAATGGGAATCAAAATATGGTCTGCATACGAAGCATATCAATGTTTCTACAACCACAGAAATTATGGACAAACTATCGAAACATGAAATTGACTGCTTCGTTTCGGTAGAAGAATCCCGTTGGGAAGAATCGGATATTTCACCGCTTACAAGTATTGGAGAGACAGAAATCTATTTCGCTATAAATCCAGAACGTCCGGATATCAAAGAAGCATTGGATAGTGCTATGCGCAGAATCAAGGATGACAACCCATTTTACACAGATGATCTCTACAGGCGTTATCTTTCTGCACAGAGCAGCTCGTTTCTTTCAAAAGAAGAAAGTGAGTGGATCGGGCAGCATGGTGCAATCCGGATAGGGTATCTGAATCAGGATGGAGGTATCAGCAGTGTAGATCCATCAACAGGTAAACTGACAGGTGTTATTACAGATTATGTGGATCTTGCAGAAAATTGTCTGCAAGGTCAGACTCTGGAATTTGAATTAAAGGGGTATGATACAAGAAGTGAACTGCTTCAGGCATTGCAGGATGGAAAAATAGACCTGATTTTTCATGCAAACCAGAATCCATACTTTGCGGAAACAAATGGATTTGCTTTGTCGGATACGCTGTTGACTCTCAATATGGCAGCAATTACGGCAAAGGATTCTTTTGATGAGAATAAAGAGAATGTAGCTGCTGTTGAAAAAGATAATTTTGTATTGAAAGCATATCTTTCATACAATTATCCACAATGGAAGGTTATGGAATATGAGACATCAGATGCAGCAGTAAAAGCAATGCAGAAAGGGGAGGCAGATTGTATTGTAAGCAATTCAGGTACTGTTTCAAACTATTTGAAAAATAATAAGCTTCATAGCGCTTTCCTGACAAAAGAAGCTGATGTTTCATTTGCTGTTCAGCAGGGAGAACCGGTTCTTTTGTCCATTCTGAATAAAACACTGACATCTATGCCTACAGCTCAATTTTCGGGTGCAGTAGTTTCGTATAATGTTTCCTCACGAAAAGTTACAGTGAGGGATTTTATTCAGGATAATTTACTGCCAGTTTCACTTATCGTTGGAATTTCTTTTTTCATTGTTTTGTGTATCATTCTTCGTTCTTGGAAGAAGTCAAAACGTGCGGAGGAAAGATTCAAGAAATCTGCTGAACAGGCATTAAAACTGAATCAGGAACTGGAAGAAAAACGGCAGGAATTACAAAATGCACTTGTAGAAGCACAGAGTGCCAATAAGGCTAAGACTTCCTTTTTAAATAACATGTCTCATGACATCAGGACACCGATCAATGGCATTATGGGCATGCTTACAATTCTTGAAAAAAGCGGAAATGATGGTGAGCGGGCAAAAGATTGCCTGAATAAAATAAATGAGTCTTCGAAACTGCTATTATCATTGGTAAATGATGTTTTGGATATGGCAAAGTTAGAATCGGATACCGTGGTTTTTGGTGATGAATCCATCAATCTGGATCAGGTATGTAAAGAAATCACGGAGTCGCTATACTTTCAGGCAGAAGAAAAAGGACTTCATGTTATAGGAGAACATGATGATTACAGTGGTATATATGTTTGGAGCAATGCAGTTCATCTGAAAAAAGTATTGATGAATCTGTTTACAAACAGTATGAAGTACAATAAGGTGAATGGTTCTATTTACATGAGTATGAGAACGATTGAAAGATCAGAAGATCACATGACATGTGAATTTAAAATAAGAGATAATGGAATTGGAATGTCAGAAGAATTTATAAAAAATGAATTGTTTACTCCATTTGTACAGGCAGATAATTCCCCACGTTCTGATTATAATGGGACAGGTCTGGGAATGCCTATTGTGAAACAACTTGTAGAAAAGATGGGCGGAACCATAACCGTTGAAAGCAAGCTTGGTGAAGGAAGTTGTTTTACTGTAATACTTCCATTTAAAATTGATACGAATGCACGGCCAGAAGAAAAAGAAGATTTTGATGCAGATATATCAGATATCCGGGTATTGCTGGTTGAAGATAATGAGCTGAATGTGGAAATAGCAGAATTTATGCTGACGGAAAATGGAGCTAAAGTAGAAACAGTGAACAATGGGTTAGAAGCTGTTCAGCATTTTGAAGCTTCCGAACCGGGAACATACGATGTTATTTTAATGGATGTTATGATGCCGGTGATGGATGGTCTTACAGCTGCAAGAACAATAAGAGCTCTGGATCGGCAGGATGCAAAAACAATTCCTATCATTGCTATGACTGCAAATGCATTCAGGGAAGATGCCGAAAGGTGTATGGAAGCAGGAATGAACGCACATCTTGCAAAGCCGTTGGATGATGAAAAAATTAAGCAGACCATAAGCGAAGAGTTGAGAAAGCAAAATGCCTGTCATGAATGATTATGAGGCAACCGCAGCAATCAGGAGCCTTCCAGTTGCATGGGATAAGCAGACAGGAAACATAGAGAGAGGATTTTGTTATGACAGAACAGAAACTGTATCAGTTTTGTGATACAATGGCTGCATCTGAATACCGCTCGCTGATCCGTCCATTTCTGGATATCTCTACACTTTCAGCAAGATTGAAGGCGGAAGAATGCATTTCCACAGAATACCGTATGTGTGATGGCAGTTGGCACAGGATGCTTTTTACTGTAAAAAAAGGGATGAGTCTGGAAATGTAACCCATGTTTGCAAAATACGTGAAGAGTTGAGACGTTTTTGTATTAAATTAAAATTAGATAAAAGGCATGTGAAATACGATGATGAAAAATAACTATATAAAACAAAAAAGAAAAGATCAAAATCCGGTAAATCATTGGAAAATTTTTGAGGGACGGTTGGTATTCCTTCTGGCAATGGTGATTTTGGCTGTTGTTGCATATACTTTTATTTTACAACAAGCATATACCAAAACTGCTCTGAAAACAGAAATTGAACGAGATATTTCCAGTGCAGATGCGGTTCATAAGCTGGTAAATAACAGACTGGGACGAAAAGATTTTAATGAAATAAAAAGTAAAGCTGATGAGAATACAGAACTATTCAAGAATATGTCGACATATATGAATGAAATCAGAACGCTGAATTCTACGAGATATATTTACACAGCAACCAGAAATGAAGACGGTAGATTGATTTACGTTGTAGACGGACTGGATCCATCGGCTGGTGACGTCAGACATCCAGGAGATCCGATTGAAAAGGAGATGGTTCCTTATATAGAAAAAGCACTTTCTGGAAAAACAGTATATTCTCAGGATATTGTTGATACAACATGGGGACCTATTTTTACAGCCTGTTATCCTGTGACAGCGGAAGATGAATCTAATGAAGTGATAGGTGCTTTCTGCATAGAAATGGATATGCAGAAAGCGTATGGAATGGTTGAGAAGACGAATAAGTTAAGTATTGTACTGGGATGCATTACAGCGTGTATTTTGGTAATATTATGTACCTGTGGATATTCTGTATATAAGAAGCAAAAAGAAAATGAGCAGAAACAGCAAAAACTGTTGCAGGAAGCTGCAAGACTGGCCGATTCAGCTAACAAAGCAAAATCAACATTTCTATTTAATATGTCTCATGATATTCGTACCCCTATGAATGCAATCATTGGATATGCAGAATTGGGAGAGAAACATTTAAAGGAGCCAACTATATTAGAGGATTACTTTGAAAAAATATTATTGTGCGGAAAGAAAATGCTGCATTTGATTGATAACATTCTTGAATTAGCACGAATCGAAAACAACCAAGCAACGCTGGATGAAACAATAACAGATGTTTCTAAAAACTTTGATTTATGTATTGATATGTTTAGGAAACCGATAGAAGAAAAACATCAAACACTGAAAGTCAATAAGAACATTCGATATCCATACCTGTATATGGATGATGCAAGATCATCTGAAATTACGATTAACATTTTGAGTAATGCTGTGAAATACACGGGTGAAGGCGGTAACATAAGCTGTACATTGAACCAATATCCCGGCGAAAAAGAAGGTTGGAGTGTATTAGAGCTTATCATAGCAGACAACGGAATCGGAATGTCAGAAGAATTCCAAAAACATATTTTTGAATCATTTTCACAGGAACGATCTTCGTCAGACAGCGGAATAGAAGGTAGCGGACTTGGCATGGGAATCGTGAAGAAACTGGTGGATTTAATGGATGGCAAGATCACAGTTCAGAGCAAACCGGGAGCAGGTTCTACTTTTACAATCACGCTTCCATTAAAAATAGCAAATGCGGAAGAAAGGAATCCGAAACATGCAGACGGTCAGTTGAATATCAAAAAACTGGAAGGAAAAAGGGTTCTTTTGGTAGAAGATAATGACTTGAATGCAGAAATTGCAACGGAACTTTTGACGGAAGAGGGAATCATGATAGAAAGAGCGGAGAACGGCGTTGCATGTATTGATATGTTTAACAAAGCAAAGCAAAATTACTACAGTCTGATTCTGATGGATATTCAGATGCCGATTATGAACGGATATGAAGCATCCAGGAGAATTCGAGAACTGAAAGACGGTAACAAATCGCAGATTCCAATTGTTGCAATGACAGCAAATGCGTTTGAAGAAGATAAGAAGATGGCTTTGGCAAGTGGCATGAATGATCATGTTGCAAAACCAATAGATATGAATGTATTATTGCCGACTATTATGAAATATATGTAAAGGAAGAAAGAAGGACACTGATTTTGTAGTCAGTGTTCTTCTTACATATCAGTCGACTAAAGAAAAACATTTTATCCAGTCCATTCTTTTTTGTCAGTTTTCTGCCGGCAAGTCAGAGAGCAGGACATTTCCGTTGACGGTACTTGCCTGAATGGTGAAGGCAGAAATACCGGAGCGGGTGAATGTTTTTGTGTAGGATTCCGTTCTTCCATTGGAGACGAGGCGGATTTTTCCGGTTGTCGTGGATGCATGAATGGACGCATCGGCAAGGTCGTGCGGGAGATGGAGTTTCACGGAACCGTTGACGGATTTTGCTGTCAGGGACTCGGAACAGGTTCCCTCGAAGAGGACTTTGCCGTTGACACCGTTTAAAGCTGCGCGGGAGCAGTCGCCGGTGATTTCAAGTCTGCCGTTTGTGGCGGAAACATCGAGGCTGTCTGTGCGCAGACGGGTCAGGACGATCTTTCCGTTCGCAGCCTGTATGCGGCAGCTGGATGCGGAAAGGGAATCGCCGGTGATTTTGCCGTTTGTGGCGGAAATTTCGAGCGTAGTAAGGGAGAGGGTATCAAGCCCGGTCGCGCCGTTCAAAGAGCGGAGCGTCAGCTTCTGTACGGTGGACGGCACCTGGAAGGAGAACACCTCTTTCTGGTGATTATTGCAGAAAAGATGTTTCCAGAATACGGAAGGGATGAGCTTTTTCTCTCGCAGACAGAACGTATTGCCCTCAATGCCTGCTTCGAAGCGGTCCGGATCGAAGTCGCCGGAAAAGTCAAACTCAACCGAAGCGGAAGTGCCCGGAGCAAAGTCGGCAGAAGCGTTCCGCAGGGAGATTTCCATAGCGGTGATGGCGGTGGAAGGGGCGTACGGGTAGTTCGGATGTGTTTCTTCAGAATTGGAGTGGGTTTTCTCCTGTGGCAGCACGTTTGCAACAGGCTGCTCCGTTGTGGCATATTCCTGACGGAAAAATTCGAGGACATCGTCGACATTGCCGAGTTCCGCACAGATTTCCTCATCGGAGAGACCCTGGCTGCGGGCGTCGGCGAAATGGGATTCGAAATCGTTTAAAATTTCCTCTGCGGCGGCAGAATCAAAGGATGCAAGGCCCTGTTTCAATGCATTCATATAAGTTTCATACGTTGTATTCATCATGATTTTCCTTTCTATCGTCAGATCGTTTCATCTGAAATCAGTCGGTTGATCTGCTGGGTGAAATCCAGCCATTCCTGTTTTTTCTCCTGCTGATAAGCTGTTCCTGCTTCAGTCAGATGGTAATATTTCCGGGCAGGGCCGGATGCGGATTCCTGTAGATACGTTTCCACGTAACCGGCTTCCTTGAGTCGTTTTAAAATCATATAGAGCGTTCCTGCGGCGATGGACATTTCGCGGGAAATGGCGTCTGTCAGCTCATAGCCGTATTTGTCCTCTTTTGTCAGCTGGGAGAGGACACAGAGCTCTAGGACGCCCTTTTTGAGTTGTGGATTCATATGAACACCTCCTTGTTGAGTAGATCATAACACACACTATATCATAATGCAATATAGCAAACCAAATTTTTATCCTGCCATGTGTTCGATTTTGTACATGGAAAAGCCTTGAAAAGAACCGCGGATTTCCGTATAATCAAGCAGAACCCTGAAATTTGACCGGAAAATACAGAAAAATAGAAAGATAGTAAGTTGGAAAGAAGAGGAAAAAATATGAGTGAAATGAATCAGAATAACAATGGCCCGGTAAAGGGCGCGATCCATTCGATCGAGAGCTTCGGATCCGTCGACGGACCTGGCGTACGCTACGTGATTTTCGTGAAGGGCTGCAACATGCGCTGCCAGTTCTGCCACAACCCGGATACCTGGACGATGAAAGATGCCGACTGGCAGACCGCAGATGAGGTGCTGAAAAAGGCGCTCCGCTACAAAAATTACTGGGGCGAAAAGGGCGGCATTACTGTAAGCGGCGGAGAACCGCTGCTGCAGATCGACTTCCTGATCGAGCTGTTCCGCAAGGCAAAAAAGAACGGCGTTCACACAACGCTGGATACCAGTGGAAATCCGTTCACAAGAGAGGAGCCGTATTTCAGCAAATTTAATGAGTTGATGAAATACACCGACCTGCTGCTGCTCGATATCAAGTTGATTGACGACAAGGCGCACAGAGAGCTGACCGGCTGCACCAACGAGAACATCCTCGACCTGGCGCGCTACCTTGACGAGATCGGCAAACCAGTCTGGATCCGCCACGTCCTCGTCCCGGAACGCAGCGACTACGACAAATATCTGATTCGCCTCGATGAGTTTTTACACAGCCTGCACAACGTACAGCGCGTAGAGGTTCTCCCATACCACACCCTCGGCGTATTCAAATGGGAAACCTTAGGAATCCCATACAAACTCGAAGGCATCAATCCGCCGACCAAAGAGCGCGTGGAAAACGCCAATAAACTGCTGCATACGGCGGAATATACGGGATATCTGAAATAAAAAGCAGAACAACAAGAAAAAAATGTGAAAAAGTAACAATTTTTATAAAAACTTTATAGTATTTCTGTTCAAAAACCAGAAGAAAAGGAGTATAATTTCTGTTATGGACGAGAGCATGGTTACAATGTGGCGGACATGACAGGGACGACAGCAAAAACACTACGAACCTTTTTGATTCGCCGCGGCAGTTGCTGCATCCACCAAAAATAAGAGCAAAAAGAAAGAAGGATTTACAATGTTTGGTTCAAAAGAGGCATCGGAAGACAAGCTGAAAAAAATGGTGGAAAAAGGAAAATGGGACAAATTAAGAAAACAGTATCTGGATTCGGACAAGACAACGCAGGTAGCGCTTGCAAAAGCCTGTGCAGCTTCGAGAAATGATGGTTCTGTTAATATTCTGACTTCTCTTCTGGAAGTAGACGATGTAGACGTAAAAATCGCGGCCGTTACGAGCCTTGGTGAGGTTGGAGACGATCACGTAACAGCACTGATCCGTCAGCTGGCCGTCAAGACACCGGCAGATCAGACGGAGCTGAAAGCAGCGATCACAAAAGCGCTGGAGAAGATTGTCGAAAGAGCATAAGAGCAGGATCAGTGAAAAAAAGGAAAGGCGAAGAAGTTTCTGTAAAAAGAAGCTCCTTCGTTTTTTTGTTGCAAGGCATATCAGAATCTGCTCCAGCGGATTGTTTTTGCCCGAACAGAAATCTTACAAAATCGTAATAATAATGCAGTTGTATCTATCCCGCAAAAAATGCTATAGTGAAAATAACACAGACACAAAAGCAGAACGCGGAGCGAAAAGCATCCGCAGAAAAAAGGGAGGAAACAAGATGGAATTTGTATTCGAACATGCAACCATGATTGCCGTGATCGCCGTTGTGGTGATCATTCTTGCCATTCTGGCGAGCGGTTATGTGAAGGCGCCGCCGGATACCGCATTTATTATTTCCGGTTTCCAAAAAGGCCAGCGGATCCTGATCGGTAAAGCCGGCATCAAGCTCCCATTCTTTGAGCGGCTGGACAAGCTGAGTCTGAAGCTGGTAGCGATTGATGTGAAGACGAGCGACGCCGTGCCGACCGCTGACTACATCAATATTCAGGTGGATGCAGCCGTCAACATCAAAGTCGGGGACGAACCGCAGAAGCTCCAGAAAGCATCCCAGAACTTCCTGAACCGCGACAGCGAATATATTGCCAAGGTTGCAAGAGAAGTCCTTGAAGGAAACATGCGTGAGATCGTTGGAAAGATGCGTCTGGAAGAGATGGTTTCCGACCGTCAGAAGTTTGCGGAGCTGGTCAAAGAAAATGCAGAACCGGACCTGGCTGCGATGGGACTTGACATCATCAGCTTCAACGTACAGAATTTCGTTGATTCCAATCAGGTCATTGAAAACCTCGGTATCGACAATATCGTAAAAATCAAGAAATCCGCGGCGATCGCCCGTGCCAATTCCGAGAAAGAAATCAAAATTGCCCAGGCGCGTGCAAATAAAGAGGCGAACGATGAGCGCGTTCTTGCCGAGACTGAGATCGCAAAGAAAAACAACGATCTGGCAATCAAGTCGGCAGAGCTGAAAAAAGAGTCCGATATCAAAAAGGCAGAGGCAGATGCAGCGTACAAGATTCAGGAAGAGCAGCAGAGAAAAGAGCTGGAAATCACTTCCGCGAATGCGAACATCGCCCGTCAGGAGCGCGAGGTTGAGCTCCGTGCCAGAGAAGTAGAAGTAACCGAGAAATCCCTCGAGGCAGAAGTCAAGAAGAAAGCCGAGGCCGAGCGTTACGCAAAACAGCAGCAGGCAGAGGCAGATTTGTACCGCCGTCAGAAAGACGCAGAGGCAGACCAGTTCGAAAAAATCCGCGAGGCGGAGGCAAAGAAAGCCCAGGCAGAAGCCCAGCGCTATGCGATGGAGCAGGAAGCACTCGGTATCAAGGCAAAAGGTGAGGCGGAAGCCGCATCCATCCGTGCCCAGGCACTTGCAGAGGCCGAAGGTATGGAGAAGAAAGCTGAGGCTTACCAGCGCTACAACAAAGCCGCAATGGCAGAGATGATGATCAAGGTTCTGCCGGAGATCGCCGGAAAGATCGCAGAGCCGCTCAGCCAGATCGACAAGATTACGATCATCGGCGGCGGAAGCGAAGACAACGGCATCGGCTCCGTAGCGGGCAATGTGCCGGTGGTGATGGCAAAGCTGTTTGAGTCGATGAAAGAGGCGACCGGTGTCGATCTCTCCGAAATCATGAGAGCCGATACATACGATGCAAAAGTAAACCGCAACATTCAGATCTCCAGCCCGGAAGAGCTCAAAGAGTATCTGAAAGCAGAAGCCGGAAAGGCAGCAGCGGATGCAGAAAGCCCGGAAAAAGCGGAAGCATCCGAACCGGTGCAGAAAGACGGCAGCGAGCAGTAAATCCAGAACGGATCATAAAAACAGAAAAAGAGGCAGGGATCCAGAAAAATTTCTTGAGGATCCTGCCTCTTTTGACGTATAGATCGGAAAAAGTTATTCGGCGCCTTTTTCCAGCATGCTCATGAACTCTTTTGCCGCCTGCGGGATCGGCAGATGGGAGCTGTGGGCAACGACAAGCTGGCGCGGCGGAAGCTCCTCCACGAGGTCGAGCTGGAAGGCCGCCGTCTCTTTTACAAGGCAGTAGTCCGGCACAAACGCGATGCCAAGGCCGATACTCGCCAGGTCGATCAGAAGATCGTTGCTGCCAAGCTCAATTTCCGGCACGAGGTCGAGCTGGAACCGCTGAAACTGGCTGTGCAGGAACTCACTCGTCGTACTCTTGCGGTCGAGCATCAGAATCGGGTACTGCAGCAGCTCTTTTAAGTGAACCGGCCTGTTTTCCAGTTCCGGGTAATATTCGCCGTTCGCGATGAAGATATCGTGGAACGAATGAATCGGAATCGTGTGAAGACGGCTGGAAAGATGCGAGTTTGGATAATTGGTCACGATGAAATCCACCTGGCCGGATTCCAGCAGATCGACACACTGGGTCGAAGTCTGGTTTGTCACCTTGATGTGGACATTCGGAAAGGAGCGGTGGAAACGGTTCAGGTACGGAACAAGGAAATAGCGGCAGATTGTGTCGCTCGCGCCGATGCGGAGCTGGCCGCCGCCAAGCGTTCCCGCTTCCATAATCTGTGCTTCACCGCGCGCAATCAGGTTGATCGCAGGCTCTACGTGGCGCAGCAGCGTTTCTCCCTCCGGCGTTAACTGCACGCGCTTTGTACTGCGGATAAAGAGCGTGATTCCAAGCTTTTTCTCCAGAACCTTGATCGACTGGCTGACCGCCGACTGCGAGATAAAAAGCAGCTTGGAGGCCTCGGAAAAACTGAGTGTGGTGGCAACGTAATAGAAAACCTTATATAACTCGTAATTAATATCCAAAATAAGCACCTCTTATAAAATATGATATCTTCACTCTAGCACACTTCCCCGAAAGAATGCAAGAAAAAATCTGCCGGAACCGTGAACTTTTTCTCCTCTTTTTCGAGTAAGAGAAAATTCACGGTTCCGGCAGATAAGAAAGGGGAATCAGCCAAGCACTTTGGCAATGGCGCCGTCCGGCGTGCGGATCTGGCGCGTTGCAGAGTATCCGTCGAGTTTCGGCATCTGAATATCCATCAGCACCAGATCGAACTGATCCGGCGCTGCGGTGCGGAGCGTCTCAACGGCAACATCGCCGTCGTCTGCAAGGCTGACGGAAAATCCGGCGTTCGAAAGGAGCTCCATCGCGATTTCCTGTACCATATGGCTGACGTTGATCGCCATGCCAAGTCCCGTACCCTGAATGCCGCTGACCGTAGAAGTCTCCTCGCGTGTAAACGATTCAAAGAGGTGCTCCTGGAATTCCCGGCTTATGCCGATGCCGTTGTCGCGGACGTGGAATTCGTAGAGCGCATACCCTTTTTTATAGTACGGTTTCTGAATAATACGGACAATGATGGTGCTGCCGTTCTGTGTGAATTTCGTGGCATTGCTCAGCAGATTCAGCAGAATCTGGTTCAGGCGGAAAAAGGTGCTGGCCGGAGGTGGAAATCTTGTTCAGGTATTCCTGCACCTGGTCCGGCTGATTGACGTGGGCGGCAGCCAGAGCGGTAAAGCCGATGATCGCATTCATCCGAAAAAACAGATTTTGTTCCGGAATGAAAATGGGAAACAAAAGTTACTTTACATATAAAAGAGCAGAACAGGAAGAAATTTTGAAAAAAATTGAAGAAAATTACAAATTATTGTGGAATATGTGGAAAAAATATGGTAGGATGGGGGAGAAGAGAAAAGTGGTTTCAAAATGTTACTTAACGTTCAGTGAAAGTTCTATGGTTACAAAGAAAACAAAAAACAAGAGGAGAAGGAAAATGAAATTTTTACCAAAACCAAAAGAGGTAAAACTCCTGACGGGGGAACATGCACTCTGCTATGACGGCAGAATTGTACTGGATGGCAGACTGCTGGGAAATGGGGATACGTATGCGAAAGTGCTGCAGAAGGGAATCAAAAAGGAAACCGGAATGCAGTACGATATCGGATACGGCGTTCCGGGAAGAAAAGAGACCGGCGCGATTGTGCTGGAACTGGATGAGACAAGGAAAAGCCAGCAGTATGTGCTGCAGGTGACAGAGGAGGAAATCCGCATCCAGGGCGGAGACGGAGCCGGCGTGCTCTACGGTGTGCAGACGCTGTGCCAGATGATGCACGAATACGGTGCACTGCTTCCTGCCGTGCGGATCGAGGATGAGCCGGATCTGCCGGTGCGCGGCTATTATCTCGATGAGACGAGAGGCCGTGTGCTGACACTTTCCTATTTAAAACAGGTGGCAGACCGCATGGCGTACTACAAGCTGAACCAGCTGCAGCTCTATGTGGAGCACACGTATCTGTTCTCCGGACTTTCCGAGATGTGGCGCGATGAGACGCCGCTTACGGCAGAGGAAATCCGCGAGCTGGATGCGTACTGCGCAAAGCTTCATATCGAATTGGTGCCGTCGATCGCAACGTTCGGCCATCTGTACATGCTGCTCTCCACAAAGAGCTATGGCGACCTCTGTGAATTCCCAGACAGCTGGAAAGAGCCGTTTTCCTTCTGGGACCGGATGCAGCATCACACGGTGGATGTCTCCGGCGGCAGAGCGATCGAGCTGATCAAGGCCATGATCGAGGAGTACATGGCGCTTTTTGCCACGGATAAATTCAACATCTGCGCGGACGAAACGTTCGACCTTGGAAAAGGAAAATCGAAACCGCTGGCAGACGAGAAAGGCGTTCACCGCCTGTATATCGACTATGTAAAAGAGCTCTGCGAGTTTCTCGTGGCAAAAGGCAAAAAGCCGATGTTCTGGGGCGATATCATCTGCGCACAGCCGGAGCTGATCAAAGAGCTGCCAGAGGAAACCGTCTGCCTGACCTGGGGCTATGCAGCCGAGCAGAGAGAGCATGAGGCAAAAGTGATGGCGGAAGCTGGTGCAAGACAGTATCTCTGTCCTGGGGTCGGCGGCTGGAACCAGTGGATGAACCTGGTGGAGAACAGCTACAAAAATATCGCACGGATGTGCGGCTATGCGAGAAAATACCATGCGGAAGGTGTTCTGAACACAGACTGGGGTGACTGCGGCCACATCAATCAGCCGGACTTTTCCCTTCCTGGCATGATCTATGGAGCCGTCTTCTCCTGGGGAGACGATACCGACAGCTTTGAGGAGCTGAATGAACAGATTTCCCGTCTGGCCTACGGCGACCGGAGCGGAAAATTCGTTTCCTATATGGCAAAAACGGCAGAATGCTCCATCTTTGACTGGTGGGATGCCAACGTCGTTTACGAGGAAAAAGTGCTCGGTCATCCGAACAACCGGAATGCGCTGTTTGACGCGAGAATCCAGGATGAGGCGAAGCGTGCAGCTGCAAAGGAAACAATTGCGGCTCTGAAAAAAGAACTGAAAAAGACAGCCGGTGCTCTGGAAGAATCCTGCCGTCCAATGGTTCCGGTGCTGGAACTCACGATGGAAGCGATTGACATCTGGAATGAGACGGGTGCGAGACTGTGTGATATCGAGCTTGGAAAAGAAAAAGATGAGGCAGCCTGCGCGGCACTTGCGGGACGGCTGGAAACCTGGTTTATGAAGTATAAAGCGTCCTGGAGAAGCATCAGCAAAGAAGGCGATCTGCACCACATTGCGGAAATTGTATTCTGGTATGCCGATATTCTGCGGGGAAGAAAACCGTACGAAAAATAAAAAAATCTGTTTGTAAACAAAATGAACAGAAAAAGAGAATAAATGAACGATAAAAAGTAACAAAGAAAACGAAAATTTACATAAAAGTGAACAAAAACACTTGACTTTTGCGCAGAAATGGACGAAGATAGAAGTATCGGATCGAAAGATCAAAAATGTCCGTATGGCGTGACAAGAGAGAAAGAAAAAAATAATTTTCACAGAGGGAAACAATCATGAGTAAAATCATCGGAAACAATCTGCCGGATATGCCTTGGCAGGAAAAACCAGCAGGAGAGCACATGCCGGTATGGCGCTATGATCAGAACCCGATCATCGGCCGTTACGAGCAGAAACGTTCCAACAGTATCTTCAACAGCGCAGTCGTACCGTTCGAGGACGGATACGTAGGTGTATTCCGCTGCGACAGCCGTTCCATCAGCATGGACATCTTCGTTGGAAGAAGTAAAGACGGTATCCACTGGGAGATCGAGGATGAACCGATCAAATTTGAGGGCGCTGACGAGGAGATTCTGACAAGAGAGTACCGTTATGACCCGCGTGTCTGCAAAATCGACGACAAATACTATGTAACCTGGTGCAACGGCTATCACGGCCCGACCATCGGTGTTGCTTACACCTATGACTTCAAGAAATTCGTTCAGCTTGAGAACGCATTCCTTCCATTCAACCGTAACGGCGTGCTGTTCCCGAGAAAGATCAACGGCTACTACATGATGATGAGCCGTCCAAGCGACAACGGCCATACACCGTTCGGCGATATCTTTGTCAGCCAGAGTAAAGATATGGAATTCTGGGGAAGACACCGTCACATGATGAGCCCGGTCCGCGGCGATGAGTCTGCATGGCAGTGCACCAAGATCGGTGCCGGCCCGGTTCCGATCGAAACAGATGAGGGATGGCTGCTGATCTACCACGGCGTTATCACAACCTGCAACGGATACGTATATCGTATGGGATGCGCACTGCTTGATATCGACGAGCCGTGGAAAGTAAAATACAGAACGAAAGACTATATTATGGCTCCGATCACCCAGTACGAGTGCATGGGTGATGTTCCGAACGTAGTATTCCCGTGCGCAACCTTAAGCGATGCAGCAACCGGAAGAATCACTATCTACTACGGATGCGCAGATACTGTAACCGGTATGGCATTCACAACCGTAGATGAGCTGCTGAACTATGTGAAAGAGAATAGCCTTTGATTTATAAGATAACTTAAAAAGCGACAAGTCCGCCGGGCTTACGGGTGAAAGAAGCCTGCAGGTCCGGCGGACTTTCTTTTTAAAAATGACCCCATGGAAAGCATAAGGAGGCACTATGAAATTTGTAAAAGAGCGTGTGAACGTGATCTGCCAGGAACTGGCAAGACTTTCGATTTCACAGAAAATCAAAATCACCGATATGCAGGTGAAAAACGGATGCTATATCACACCGGCAGAGGCCGATGCATCAAAAGAGCCGTGGACATCGTTTGATACGGTCAATGACCGCTGGTACGGACCGGACAAACATTACTGGTTCCGCACCACCATCACCATTCCGGAGAGTTTCGATGGAAAAAATCTCTGGATGAGAGTCCATGCAGGACTGGACGACTGGGATGACGGAAGAAACCCGCAGTTCCTGCTGTTTGCAAACGGCGAAGTGATCCAGGGTATGGATATCAACCACCGCGAAGTACTTGTAAGAGAAAACGCAAAGGCCGGTGAAAAAATCCAGCTTGACCTGCAGTCCTACACCGGAACGCTGCACAGCGAGTTCCGTCTGCTGGCAGACCTTGAGGAGCATGATGCGAAAATCGAGGAGATCTATTACGACCTTATCGTTCCGATGCAGGGCCTGAACCGTATGGACGAGGATAATAAAACGCGTCTGGATCTCGAAACCGCACTGACCAACACGATCAATCTGCTGGACCTGCGCAAGCCGTACAGTAAAGAGTTCTACGCTTCCATCGAAGAGGCAGAAAAATGCATCCAGGAAGAGATCTATGAAAAAATGGGCGGCTGGGACGAAGTTGTGGCAACGTGCATCGGCCACACCCACATTGATGTGGCATGGCTGTGGACGATTGACCAGGTTCGCCAGAAATCCTGCCGAAGCTTTGCAACGGTATTAAAACTGATGGAGGAGTATCCGAACTATCACTTCATGTCGAGCCAGCCGAAGCTCTACAGCTTTGTCAAAGAAAGACACCCGGAAGTGTACGAGAAAATCCGCCAGAGAGTCAAAGAAGGACGCTGGGAGCCGGAAGGCGGCATGTGGGTTGAGGCAGACTGCAACCTGACTTCAGGAGAGTCCCTCGTGCGCCAGTTCCTGTTCGGAAAACGCTTTTTCAAAGAAGAGTTTGGCGTGGACAACAAGATCCTGTGGCTGCCGGATGTCTTCGGATACAGCGCAGCGATGCCGCAGATTCTGAAAAAATGCGGAATTGACTACTTCATGACGACCAAACTGGCATGGAACGAGTTCAACAAAGTGCCGTACGATACGATGAACTGGGAAGGCATCGACGGAAGTGAAGTATTCACTCATATGATCACAACGCTCGGCGTCGGACAGCCGGAGACGAGCTTCTTTACCACATACAACGGAATGCTGCACCCGGATGCCATCATGGGCGGATGGGACCGCTACCAGAACAAGGACATCAACAACGATATCCTGATCAGCTACGGCTACGGAGACGGCGGCGGCGGCCCGACCAGAAGAATGCTGGAGACATCCAAACGTATGGAAAAAGGCATCAAAGGTGTGCCGAAAGTACGCCAGGCATTTGCGAGAACGTATTTCGACGAGCTGCATGAGAAGGTAAAAGACAGCAAACGCCTCCCAACCTGGATCGGCGAACTGTATTTTGAGTTCCACCGCGGAACATACACCTCGATGGCACGCAACAAACGCGGCAACCGTAAGAGCGAGTACGCGATGATGGAATTAGAGCTTCTGTCCGTTCTGGCCGAAAACGCCGGAAAAGCATACCCGACCGAAGAACTGAACCGCATGTGGGAGATGATCCTGACCAACCAGTTCCACGATATTCTGCCGGGCTCCTCGATCCATGAGGTATATGAGCAGACGAAGAAAGAATATGCAGAGATTGCGGAGACATCAGCAAAACTGATCGGCGAGCGCATGGAAGCACTCTGCGGAACAAAAGACGAGAGCGTGACCGTATGGAACACTCTCGGCCACAGAAGAAACGACGTTGTTGTACTCGGTGAGACCGCGGCAGAAGCCATGACCGACGGAACCACCGTATATCCGGTACAGCAGACGAAAGACGGAGCCATTGTCTATGCAGAAAACCTGCCGTCCAAAGGATATCAGGTTCTGCGCCCGACGAGCGGAGCCGCTGCGGAAACGCCATTTGCTGTAACAGAAGCTGGAGAGGGCTATACCCTTGAGACTCCGTTCTACACGATCCAGATCGATGCAAACGGTGAATTCACTTCCTTGTTTGATAAAGAGAATGACCGCGAAGTGCTTCAGAGCGGAACAACCGGCAACGAGCTGCGTATCTATGAGGACAAACCTCTGCAGTACAGCGCATGGAACCTGGATATCTTCCATACCGAGAAATCCTGGAAGGTGGAGGGTGTACGCCGCATGGAGTGGACAGAAAACGGTCCGGTCCGCGCAACACTGGAAATTGAGCGCGAAGTGATGGACACCGTCATCCGCCAGCAGATCCATTTCTATGCAAAAGACCGCAGAATCGACTTCGAAACCTACGTTGACTGGAAGTTCGCCGAGCATGTACTGAAAGTTCACTTCCCGGTAGACGTTCACAGCGACGAGGCAACTTTCGATATCCAGTTCGGTAATGTGACAAGAAAACTGCACACCAACACAAGCTGGGATCAGGCAAGATTCGAAGTATGCGGCCACAAATGGGCTGATATCTCAGAGGGAAGCTACGGCGTCAGCCTGATGAACGACTGCAAGTACGGCTATTCCATGAAGAACCGTGTGATGACGCAGACTCTGATCAAATCCGGAACTGAGCCGAACCTGACCGCAGACCAGGAAGAGCATTTCTTTACTTACTCTCTGTATCCGCACGCAGGAACATGGCGTGAGGCAGGCACCGAGCAGGAAGCTCTGAACCTGAACGTACCGGCAAAAGCAGTTGCAGGTGCAGCAGAGAAAGACCGCATGGAATTCCTGTCTGTAGACAAACGCGACGTAGTGCTTGAGACTGTGAAGAAGGCAGAGGACGGCGACGGCGTAATCGTTCGTCTGTACGAGGTGGAGAATGCAAGAACGAAAGTGACCCTGCACTGCGCAGAGGCAATTGCATCCGCTGAGGAGACCGACCTTCTCGAGAACCCGATCGAGGGCGCGCTTGGTGTGAAGGAGAACGAGATTGAGCTTACGATCAAGCCGTATGAGATCCGTACGATCCGCATCCGCACCGCGAAGTAAGAAAACAGAAATAAAATATAGAAATCACAATTGGTCCACTGGACCAATTGTTGATATGCCGAGCAACAGAAAAAGACACCGTGTCCCGGAAGGGAAGACGGTGTCTTTTTTGAAAACAGATGAAAAATAAAATCAGTCACCGGTGGAATCGCGGTACAGCACGTTGGTGCCGAGATACGTAATTTCATGCGGCGTGTTCGGATATTTGATCCGGTACAGAATCTGGAGTGCCAGACGTGCGCCGAGTTCTTCGTTGAAGACCTGAACGGTCGTCAGATGTTCTGCCAGAAGATCCTCTGTATTGTTGTCGAAGCCGGATACTGCAACGTCCTCCGGTACGCGTAAGCCCCGTTTTTCGAGAAGCTGCATCAGAATGCAGGCAACGTAGTCGCTGGCGCAGACGAAAGCGTCCGGCATGCGGGACAGGGAAGAAAGGAAGGTATCGATTTCTTCACGGTACGTATCGATGCCGAGCGGTGTCGTCAGGCAGAGAGAAGAATCCACCTTTTTACCGGCATCCGCCAGAGCCTGGCAGAAACCTTCATATCGTTCGCGGTTGGACTGTGCGTAGCTGATATCACCGATGAAGCCCGGAAGGGTGCGTCCCTGCTCGAGCAGATGGCAGGTGATGCGGCGGACACTGGTGCGGCTCTCCATGAGAAGCAGGTCGCCGTTCAGCTCATCCGGGGCAACAAGAGAGGAAGTGTCCAGGAACACTTTCGGAATCTGTGTCTCTGCGAGCAGGCGCAGAAGACGCTCGTTGTACACATTCAGAACGATGATGCCGTGAACATTTCCGTTTGTAAGAGTCGGCGGGAGAAAATACGTTTTATCCGCCGAAGTCGGAAGATACGTGTAAACGAGATTGACATTGTGTGTCGAAAATACTTTTGCAATTTGGTGGATGATGGTCATCCAGAAAAGTGAGGTTTCCGGTCTGCAGACGGCAACTGCAATGTTGACCGGCGTGGTCTCCTCTGCGCTCTGCGGATACTGAAAATCCTCCGGGATGGCATAGCCGAGTTCCTGGGCTTTGGCGATGACCTTGGTGCGCAGGGAATCGGAGACGCCTTCGTGTCCGCTGAACACCTTCCAGACCGTAGTCCGGGAGATGCCCAGGGAGTTCGCGATTTCCTGTAACGTTACTTTTTTCATAGTTTAAACCGATCCTGTTACAAATTTTGAGTGCTAACACATATTATACACTTAACGTGTAACTTTTTCAACCTTTCCATTGGAAGACAGAAGGAGTAAATGTGCTCCGTCGGCACTCGGGCAGGTGATCAGGTAAGAGTGGCTTGTGGTCTCAATGGTGTAGTCAAGAGCTTTGACGGTTTTGTTGAAGTCATTTGGAGCGTAAGCGGCAAGGGTCTCCTGTAAGACGGTAAGACTGTCGCTGTAGGAACCGGTTGTCTCAAACAGAATGTTTTCTGCGTAATACAGCTTGCGGAGTTCCCATTTGCGGTATTCGTCCTCCGGAATCGTGATGTCACACGGTGCGTCGTCGCGGTCGTCAGAGAAGAAAACGAAAGACCAGAGTTCCGGGTAATGAATGTTGATGACACCGGTCGGAGCCCATACCCAGTTGTCCTCCGGGAGAACGTTTCCGGCTTCATTGGTACGTTTTACATAAGTGTTGTCCTTGATGTCCACTTTCCACTGAACACGGGAGAAGTTCATACGGTAGAATTCTCCGTTTTTCGGTGCGCGGCGTTCTTTCTGATACTCATAGAGAGCAGCGAACGGAATGACAACCTCAACGCTCCAGCACTTGTTTTCTGCGGATGGATCGTTGATGGAGCCATCTACATGAACAGCGGTGCGCAGACCGTGCATGTCGTAGCCATTGAGGCCGCTTCCGCCGTCACGGTATGGCTCGGAAAGAAACAGATCCCATACCGTGTTCAGAACGTTCATTTCGAACTCATAGTAATGGTACGTATCAGAATCCGGGTCAACGAAGATTTCAAAATCGTTGTCGAGGAAAATGACGGAGTCGCGCTCGGTCTGGTGTCCCCAGATTTCATCGCCGTCAAGCACGGCTGCTACGTAAAGGTTCTCGTCATCCCAGAGCATTTTTGCACGGGTGACAAAGCGCGGAAGCGGCATGTGGCTTCCTTCGATATCGAGAAATTCGTCGGTATACGGGGCATCTTCCCAGAATGGTTTGTTGATGTTTCCGTCTAACTCGAACGGCTTTTTTGCGCGGTGGCAGGTGTAAACCGGCGGTGCGAACGGGACTGCCGGAACCGGAATTGTGATGTTTGTACTCATAGTAAAAATCTCCCTTTCAAATATTTACTGTTAAGCTTTTTTAGAAAACACGCGGAAAACGTGTCGACAAAAGGTATCATAACACCAGAAGTAATAAAATTCAACATTAAAATGAACAAAAATGAACGAAAGATAACTTACTGTGGACAAAATGAAAAGAATGCGGTACAATAAAGCCACTTGAAATAAGGAGAAGGACAAGGAGGAAACAAAAACAATGGAAGCATATCAGAATGCGGCCCTTTCCCCGGAAGAGCGCGCAAAAGACCTGCTCGGAAAAATGACGCTGCAGGAAAAAGTAGGACAGTTAAATCAGCGTCTGTACGGATTCCGGATTTACGAGAGACAGGGTGAGGAGTTTACACTGACAGAGGAATTTAAAGAGGAAGTAGAGCGCATGGGAGGGCTTGGCGTCCTGTACGGCCTGTACCGTGCCGATCCGTGGGCAGATAAAGATGAGAAGACCGGCATTGTGCTGGAACTTTCCGCAAAAGCCTATAATATAGTACAGAAATATGTGATCGATCATTCCCGCCTCGGCATCCCGATGATGATGAGCACCGAGTGCCCGCACGGCCATCAGGCGCTCGGCGGCGGTCTGCTTCCGGTCAACCTGGCAGCAGGCGCAACATTCGACCCGGAACTTCTTTCCGAAGGCTACAAGGCATGCGGAAAACAGTTAAAGAGCGGTCATGTGGATCTGGCGCTGATGTCGGCGCTCGATATGGCGCGCGACCCGAGATGGGGAAGAAGTGAGGAGTGCTACTCTGAAGACCCGTGCCTTGCCGCATCCATGGCAAAAGCGGCAGTCACCGGTATGCAGTCCACCGGTGTCGGCAGTGTGGCAAAACACTTCTGCGCACAGGGCGAGACAACCGGAGGTGTGAACGCGAGTGCTGCAAGAATCGGCGAGCGGGAGCTGCGGGAAATCCATTTTCCATCGGCAAAAGCGTGCTGTGAAGCAGGCGTGGAAGGCATCATGGCGGCATACAACGAGATCGACGGCGTGTACTGCCACAGAAACGCATGGCTGCTCCGCGATGTTCTGCGCGGTGAAATGGGCTTTGACGGCATTGTGATGGCAGATGGTTTGGCTGTAGATTTCCTTAAGAATACCGAGGGTGATACTCTGCATGCAGGCGTTGCAGCGAGAAAAGCCGGTGTGGATGTGAGCCTCTGGGATGAAGCGTTCAGCCGTCTCGGCGAGGCCGTAGAGCAGGGACTTCTCGATGAGAGCGAGATCGACGAGTCTGTTCTCAAAGTTCTGAAGCTGAAATTTGAAAAGGGTCTGTTTGAACATCCTTATATGGAAGAAAACATGCTCACCCCGGAAGAAGCCGGGATCCCGGAAGTATCTCTTTCCCTGGCACGGGAGTCCGCTGTTCTTCTGAAAAACGAGGAGAGTGTGCTGCCGCTTGCTAAGAAGTACAAAAAAGTAGCTGTGATCGGCTATCACGCAGCAGACCGTTATTGCATGCTCGGCGACTACACCCCGCCGGTTCCGGAAAGCGAGTGCGTCACCGTCCTTCAGGGCATGAAACAGGAAGCACCGGAGGGCGTGGAAGTTTCCTATGCAATGGGAAGTGAATTTTCAGAGGCTGACGAGGACGAGAAAGCAAAAGCACTGGCACTTGCAGCAAAGAGCGATGTGATCGTAGCTGTTGTCGGCGGTTCTTCTTCCCGTTTCGGCGGAGCTGTGTTCGATGCAAACGGTGCAGCATCCAAGGGAACCGGCAGCCGTTCGATGGACTGCGGCGAGGGAATGGACACCGCAAAGGTTCACATCCCGGCAGCACAGGAAGAACTGGTTGCAGAGCTTGCCCGCCTTGGCAAGCCGATGGTAACCGTTGTGATCGCAGGAAGAGCATACTGCATCGAGGATATCGAAAATGCTTCGAATGCCCTTCTGTATGCGTTTTATCCGGGTCCGATGGGCGGCAAGGCCGTTGCAGAGATGCTCTACGGAACCACGAATCCGTCCGGCCGTCTCCCGGTATCCATGCCGCGCCACGCCGGTCAGATTCCGGTGTGCTACAATTACCGTACCTCCGTCGTTCCGGCATACTGCGATATGACGAGCCAGCCGCTGCATACGTTCGGTGAGGGAAAATCCTACACGACGTTTGCGTGCAGCGATGTTTCCGTGAACAAAGAAGAAAACGGTGCTGCCGTTTCGTTTACCGTAGAGAACACCGGTGCCATGGCAGGAACCTCCGTTCCGTGTCTGTATGTGCGGAAACGTTCCGGCGGTGTGGTAGCGAGAATCAAAGAGCTGAAAGCTTTTACCAGAATTTCTCTTGCACCGGGTGAGAAAAAAGAAGTTTCGTTCCAGCTTTCCAAAGAGGAGATGAACTTTGTCCAGATTCCGGGAAAACCGGAAGTGATCTGCCATGACTATGAGCTGATGCTCGAGGATGGAGCAGAGAAATGGTGGAGCGGAAATGTAACTGAAATGTAAGGCTTGACGGAAGATAATATAAAAAGTAATAAAACTGAACAAAGGGAGAAAATATGTTGCGAAACAAAACGACGTATTTTCTCCCTTTTTGTTTCTTTGAAATGGACGAAAATACGAAAAAAGATAACATGGATCACGGCCGCAAGGGACAGAAAAACCGAAAAACGCGTCGAAATATAGGAAAAGTGCCTAAAAAACGCCTGCTTAAATTGCGTAAAAGTAACAAACTGGTATATATGTTCAATTAATGGTTGACAAATAAGGTAACAAAAGGTAAAATAAATTCAACAAAACAGTGTTGGATAAATCTTAAATCACAGATTTGATTGTAGCAGTTGCACAAAAAAGAAGGAACACGCGAGGATGATGCGAAAGCAAAATGTTCAAAATGTTTACGACCGGAAATGCGACAATCAAGGAAAACACGAAACCTTTAAAAGGGAGGAAAGAGAGAAATGAAAGAGAAACCAACAAAAGCAAAGAAAAAAGGCCGTACCATCCGCGCCTTTAAGAGAGACATCTCGCTTTGGCTTTTCTGTGTTCCGGGCGTGATCCTGACATTCATCTTCAGCTACATTCCGATGTATGGTGTACAGATCGCGTTCCGCCGCTTCAATGCGACGGCCGGAATCACTAAGAGCCCGTGGGTAGGCATGTACTACTTTGAGAGATTCTTCAACTCTCCATACTTTGCTTCCACCATCAAGAACACATTGATCCTGAGTCTGTACGGACTGGTTGTATCATTCCCGATTCCGATCATCCTGGCACTGATGCTGAACTCCTTCCGCCATAAGAGATACCGGAAAGTGATCCAGACCGTCACCTACGCGCCGAACTTCATTTCCACCGTAGTTATGTGTGGTATGATCATTCTGTTCCTGTCTCCGTCCGTCGGTGTTATCAACCACGTACTGGAAGCAATCGGAATTCCGGCGGTCAACTTCATGGCGAAAAAAGCCTACTGGAGACACATTTATGTGTGGACCGGCGTATGGCAGAGTACAGGATGGAGCTCTGTTATTTACTTCGCAGCACTCGCCGGCATCAGCCCGGAGCTGCATGAGGCGGCAAAGGTAGACGGCGCAACGAAATTACAGCTGATCCGTCACATCGACCTTCCGCTGATCATGCCGACCGCGACCATTCTTCTGATTATGAACTGCGGAAGCATTCTTTCCGTCGGCTTCGAAAAAGCCTTCCTTCTGCAGAACAACCTGAATGCCAGTGTATCCGAGATCATTTCCACCTACGTCTATAAGGTCGGTCTGATCAACAACGATATGTCGTATTCTTCAGCAATCGGTCTGTTCAACACCATCGTAAACATGGTTATGCTGATCATTGTCAATACGATATCTGATAAACTTTCGGGCAACAGCCTGTGGTAGGAGGAAACAAAAACATGAGTAAAGAAAATACCGCAGTGACAAAAAAGAAAATAAAACGCTGCAAAGAGGACGTCGTTTTTGACGCAGCCTGCTTCATTATCCTGACGCTGGTTCTGTTTGTTGTGGCATATCCGCTGTACTGGGTTATCATTTCATCCATCAGTGCGCCAAGCGCCGTATCGAGTGGTAAAGTACTGCTTCACCCGATCGGATTTACCCTGAAGGGCTACGCAGAAGTATTTAAAAACGACCAGGTTATGAGAGGCTTTTTAAACTCCCTGATCATCACCTTCTGCGGTGTCATGGTCAACCTGATCGTAACGCTTCCGACATCATATGCACTTTCCAGAAGCAATTTCTCCGGAAAGAAACCGATCACCATTTTTTACCTGATCACCATGTTCTTCGGCGGCGGTCTGATCCCTACCTATCTGGTTATTCAGAGACTGCAGATGCTGAACACGATCTGGGCACTGATTCTTCCGGGATGCTTAAGCGTATACAACATGATCGTGGCAAGAACCTTCTTCAAGTCGAACATTTCGGAAGAGCTGTATGAGGCAGCTGAAATTGACGGCTGCACCCAGGCGAGATTCTTTTTCCAGATTGCACTTCCGCTTTCCAAAGCGATCATCGCAATTCTGGTTCTGTACTATGGTGTCGGTCACTGGAACTCATACTTCTCAGCACTCGTTTATATTTCGGACAAAGCAAAGTATCCGTTGCAGCTGGTTCTGCGTAACATCCTGATCACGAACCAGACCGCGCTGTCCCAGACAGCAACAACTGCGGCAGCAAGAGCAGCACTGCAGGAAAAACAGCAGCTGATCGACGTTATGAAATACTCGCTGATCATCATCAGCAGTATCCCGGTTCTGGTTATGTACCCACTGGTGCAGAAGCACTTTGTAAAGGGTGTTATGATCGGATCCATGAAGGGTTGATTTACAAGAAGAAGTTTTTTTAACGATTTATCTGCCGCACGGGAAACGGCGGTATGTAAATAAAGAGTCCGGACAACGGACAGGCAAAAGCGCTTCCGGCGGGAAAATGCCGCCGGAACAACACAGGAGGGAAAAATCATGAAAAGAAAAGCAGTCGCAGCAGTTTTAACTGCAGTAATGGTGGCATCTATGTTTACCGGATGTGGAAGTGATAATGGAAGCAGCTCGGCAAAGAGTGCTTCTGCAGCATCCGCAGCATCCGCAGCAAACGACACCGTGGATGAGGACGGAAAAGTAAACGGCATTATGTATCAGGAAGGTCTTCCGCTGGTAGACGAGGGAGATTACACCTTCTCCATCTTCTGCGATGATTCCAGCGAATCCGGCGAGTTTATCATGCTCGATGAGTTCAAAAAACAGACCAATGTAGACGTTGACCTGAAAATTTATCCATACGAAACAGCAACGGAGAGACTGAATCTGGATCTGAACTCCGGAGATTACGCGGATGTGATCGGCGGATGGACCTTAAGCGATAATGCAATCCTCACCTATGGTGTAAACCAGGGCGTATTCATTCCGCTGGAAGATTATTTTGAGAAATATTGCCCGAACATTTCTGCGATCCTGGATCTGCCGGGTGTAAGAGAAAAAATGACAGCACCGGACGGACACATCTACACAATTCCGTACGTATGTACCGATACAACCGTTGGATACAGCCCATACATCAATACGAAATGGCTGGAGAATGTTGGCATGAGCATGCCGACCACTACAGACGAGTTTGAGGCAGTCTTGAAAGCCTTCAAAGAGCAGGATGCAAACGGCAACGGTGACGCTTCCGATGAAATCCCGTTCTCTACCGACCCGAACAACAAACATATCGAGGCTATGGCCGGTTACTTCGGACTTCCGATGAACAAACTTGGTATTGCAATCCAGAATGAAAAGGTTGTTTACGGCGGTGTCAGCGATACATACCGTGAGTTCCTTTCCTGGTTCCACAAACTGTATGCAGAAGGACTCGTAGACGTAGAGCTTTACACACAGGACAGCTCCACATGGGAAGGTAAAGGAAATCAGGACCTGTACGGCGTTTCCATCGCATACGGAAGCAACGAGTTTACCGGAATCCCGGCTGCAGAGGAAAGAGGCGATTTCGACTCCATGCCTGTTCTGAACACAGACAAAGACGGAATCTGGCTGCGCGATACGGAAGGCTTCAGCGTATACAGAACCCAGGCTGTCATCACAAACAAGGCAGAGCATCCGGAAATCATCTGCCGCTGGTTTGACAATGCATTCGCACTGGAGAACGGCATCGGCTGCAACAGAGGACCGGTTGGTGTGATTGTAAACAAAGAGGATGACGGATACCATGCGATTGACACCACCACACTGTCTGAGGAAGATCAGGAAAAATATTCCTGGGGCAATCTGTGGCCGCAGTCTCTGCCGAAATATCTGCCGGTAGACTTCGAGTTTGTAGAAGAGCATCCGATGTATGATGAGAAAAAAGCAACAGAGGAAGCTTATGAGGCAAATCTGACCAAAGAAATTATTCCGTCCTACTGGATTGACTTGGATAAAATTGATACCTTCTCTGATACGAACACAGCAATCAAAGATTTCTTTGAGCAGCAGCAGGCGCAGTTCGTATGCGGCGAGCTTGACATTGACAACGATGCTGACTGGCAGGCTTATGTAGATGGTATGTACTCTCTGGGACTTGAGGACTGGGTAGCAACTCAGGGTATCGAGGAAATCGCGAAATAAACAGGAAAAGGTAACGATATTTCCTGTGGCGTGAAAAAAGGCATATTACAGTGTAAAACGGTAATATGCCTTTCTTTTTGGGCAAGAACTGATATAATGGGAAGAAACAATAAAGGGGTAATTAGATCGGATAAAAAAGCTATGCCCGGAGTCTTTTAATCCGGGAGTACAAAAAAAGGAGGAGCTGGAAGAGATGATGCAGGACTGGTTTCGGAACGCGAAGCTGGGCATTTTTATCCATTATGGGATTTATGCGGTGGGTGATGTGTCAGAGTCATGGTCGTTCCACAACGGAAATATTTCTTATGAAGATTACATGAAACAGTGTGAAGGCTTTACAGCATCGAAGTTTGATGCGAAAAAATGGGCGGAGCTGTTTCAAAAAGCAGGTGCGCAGTACGTGGTTATGACAGCGAAGCACCATGACGGCGTGGCACTGTTTGATACCGGATACAGTGATTTAAGTGTTGTGAAGAAAACACCGGCAGCGCGCGACCTTGTAAAAGAGTATACAGCTGCCATGCGTGAGGCAGGTCTGAAGGTCGGCCTTTATTATTCGCTGATCGACTGGTCGGATCCGCGGTACCGCACGGTTTACCCGGAAGGAATGAAAAAAGAAGACTGTCTGAACGATATCTATGGTTCCCCGGCCGGAAAAGAGGAGGAGCCGGAGAAATGGCAGGAGTTTCTGGAATTCAACAATCATCAGTTAAAAGAACTGATGTCAAATTACGGAACGGTGGATCTTTTATGGTTTGATGGTGACTGGGAACGGAGCGCGGCACAGTGGAAGATGCCGGAATTCAGGGAATATCTGCATACCCTGAATCCGAACGTTGTATTGAATTCGAGAATGCAGGGCTATGGAGATTATGAGACACCGGAGCAGGGAATTCCGCTGTACGGACCGAAAGGCGAGTGGGAATTCTGTACGACAATCAACGATTCCTGGGGATATCGTCCATCGGACAATGATTACAAGAGCAGCGGTCAGATTGTGCGCATGTTCTGCGACTGTATCACCCTTGGAGGAAGAATGCTGCTGGATATCGGACCGAAGGAGGACGGAACGCTGGATGAACGCCAGGAGAAAGTTCTTCTGGATCTGGGCGGATGGATTCATGACCATAAGGAAGCGGTATTTGGAACAGAAAAAGGACTGGATTACAATCATTTCCTCGGCGGAAGCACGATTTCGGCGGATAAGAAGACGATGTATCTTTTCGTCTATGATAAGCCGCAGGAGACACTGTGTGTGAAAGGCATTAAAACACCGGTAAAAAGGGTGACGGTTCTGCATACGGGAGAGGAGCTCCGGTTCTCCTACACAGGTTCACTTCCATGGAGCGGCATTCCGGGAACGCTCTGGATCTGGGCCGGAGAGATGAGCATTCATCCGTTTGCAACGGTTGTGAAGGTGGAGCTTGAGGATGAGATCACCTACAATCTGGGACACGGGGAAGTCGTAACATTTAATGAGTAAAACGATTCGGACAGAGGAGCTTATGAGATGAAGAGAATAATTGGCTATGTAAATACGGCGGATTTAAATCATATGCGAGAAGAGGATGTGCGGGCACTTACCGTGATCAATATTGCATTTGGTCTGATCCGGGACGGAGAAGTTGTATGGGATGCAAAGGATGCACGGGATGGAATAGTATCCATTCGGAAAAGCAACCCGGAGCTGAAGATTGTATTGTCCGTAGGCGGCTGGGGAGCAGACGGCTTTTCCCAGGCTGCAAGAACAAAAGAGGGAAGAGAGCGGTTTGCTGCGAGTGCACTTGCAATTGTGAAGGAGTATGGTCTGGACGGCATTGACATTGACTGGGAGTATCCGGGCACATCGCTGGCAGGAATTGCGTCGGACAGATCGGATAAAGAGAATTATACGCTGCTTCTGGCGGAGCTTCGGAAGACACTGGACGCGTACAGAGAAGGCATGCTTGTAACGACAGCAGTCGGCGGAGATGTTTACTTTGCACTGCAGACAGATATGAAGGAGGCCTCCCGGTATCTGGATTATGTGCAGCTGATGACGTATGATCTGCAGGGCGGTTTCCAGAAGGTGACGGGACATCATGCGGCGCTGTATCACAGTGAGGGAAATTTGTTTGATGCATGTGTGCAGAAGGCAGTGAACGGTTTTGTAAATGCAGGCGTTCCAATGGAGAAGCTGATTCTTGGCGTACCGTTTTATTCCAGAAAATGGGATGGAGTAAAAGGCGCCGGATGCCGCAACGGGCTTGGAATGGAAGCAGAGACGGTCGGAGGATATGGCGGTGACTATGGCGAGCTCAAAGAGAGCTGGATCGGAAAGAGGGGATTTATCCGGTATTGGGATGAGCAGGCAAAGGTTCCGTATCTGTTTGACGGGGAAACATTTATCAGCTATGAGGACTGCGAGTCACTTGGGGTGAAAATTGCGTACCTGAAAGAAAAGGGCATGGGGGGCATTATGTTCTGGGAGTATAAATGCGATCCCAGCGGAGAATTACTTTCATTTATAAAGAAAAATATGTAGCGTAGTGACCCACAGCCGGTATGTGAAAAGGCTCCTCGCTCCGGTGTTCCTGAAAAATCGCAAGGAATCCTTTTTCACATGGCGTCTGCCGCCGGTGGGCGGATGTACGTTGTGGAGACGGATAGGAAAAAAGAGAAAGGGATAGATAGAATCATGATCTCAGAAAATTTGAAAAAATATGCAACGGAAAAATTTGAGGGACGGAGAGAGCTTCTGGCTCCGGTGATGCCTGTTATCGAAGAAAAATTGAAACAGTGCAGTGAAGAAGAGGTTGTGCTGATGAAGTTTCTGTATGGTACGATGCCGGTAAGGGATGCGGGAGAATATGGATTTAACCTTTTTCTTTCGTACGTGAAGCATGCGCTGATGCTGCGGGAGAAGGTGGCATGGTGTAAGGAACTGCCGGAGGATGTGTTTGTAAATTATGTGCTGTATGACCGGATCAATTCCGAGGATATTACGGACTGCAGACCGTTTTTTTACGAGCAGATTATGGGGCGTGTAGCCGGAATGAGTCTTTGGGAGGCAATTCTGGAGATTAATTACTGGTGTGCGGAGCATGCAACGTATGAGGCGACGGACAGCAGAACGGCATCTCCGATGACGATGTATCGGAGCGGAAAGGGACGCTGCGGCGAGGAGTCAACGTTTGCAGTTACGGCGTATCGGAGTGTCGGTATTGCGGCGCGGCAGGTCTATACACCAAGATGGGCGCACTGTGATGACAATCATGCATGGGTTGAGGTGTTTGTGGACGGCGAGTGGCATTTTCTCGGCGCCTGCGAGCCGGAAGAGGTGCTGGATACCGGCTGGTTTTCCGGTCCGGCGAATCGGGCAATTCTGATTCATACGCGGAACTTTTCGGATTATGTGAAGGAAAGTAACGAGGAGTATCTTGGAAAAGAAGGAGCGCTGTACTACTTTAACCATACAGATTTTTATGGCAGAACGAAGCTGGTGAAGATTCTTGTGAAGGATGAGAATGGAAAACCGGCTGCAGGAGCGCATATTGCGGTTGAAATCCTGAATATGGCAGAGTTTTTCCCGGCTGCAGTGATGATTGCGGATGCGGACGGAGAAGTTCAGATGACACTTGGCCTTGGCGATATCCGGGTACGGGCATTTGACGGAATACGCCGGGCAGAAGCCATGATGAGGATAGAGGAGGAAGATTCGCTGGAACTGGTGCTGCAGGAAGAGGCGGTTCCGTCAGCGGATGATACGTGGCAGACGCTGGAAATCCGGGCACCGAAGGAGGTGCCGGTACGGAATGTCGTTGCCACAAAGGAGCAGAAGGAGCGCAATGCGGCACGGATGGCAGAGGCGGAACGGCTTCGGAAGGCACGGTTTGCAGCATGCTTTGATGAGAAAAAAGCTGCTGCGTATCCGGAAGCGGAAGAGATTTTCCACCGGGCAGGAGAGAATTTTGAGGAGGTTTATACATTCCTTTCCAAAGATGAAAATCCGAACCGGAAGAAGCTGCTGTTTTCGCTGGAATTAAAGGATGCGAAGGACTTGAAGGCATCCGTTTTAGAGGATCATCTCGACTGTGAGCAGGGGGATCTTCCAGAGGAGATTTTCAGGAAGGATCTTCTTTGCCCGCGTATTTTCCTCGAGGAGCTGACGCCATATCGGAGCATGATCCGCGGATTTTTTGAGGAAGAGACAAAACGCAGCTTTGCGGAGCAGCCGGAACGGATCCTGGATTATCTTAAGAAGAATATTACCTTCCATCCAGAAGAAGAGTATGATACAATCATGGCAACGCCGGTCGGCGTCCTTACGATGAAACAGGGAAGTCCGCTGGCGCAGAAGATTCTGTTTGTGGCAATCTGCCGGAGTCTCAATGTAGCGGCAAGACTGAATCCGGTGACCCTGGAGCCGGAGTATTACCGTGATGGGGAATTCCACAGTGTGGAAACAGAAGCAGCTGTTTTGAAGGAGGAAACGGAAAGTGCGGTTCTGACACTGCGTGCGGAGGATGGAAGCGCATGGAAATACTATCAGACGTGGACCATCGGAAAGTGGAACGGAACGGTGTTTGAGACGCTGAATTACGAAGACATCGCATTCGATGGCAAAACACTGGATCTGACCCTGGAGCCGGGCTGCTATCGTCTGATTACAAGTATGCGTATGCCGAACGGTGACCAACATGCCGCATACCGCGTGTTTGAACTGAAGGCGGGAGAAGCAAAAGAGATTTATCTGGAAACCGTGAAAAAAGAGCTGGATGAGCTGTTAGAGCACATCGAACTGCCGGAGATCACGCTGGAGGATCTGGATGGAAAGGCGCATACCCTGAACGATCTCACCAAAGACGGCCCGATCCTTCTGGCCTTCCTCGGAACCGGAGAGGAGCCGACCGAGCATGTTCTGAATGAGCTGATCGAAATCACAGAGAAGTGGAACGCAAAAGACGCTGCCATGGCAGCCGTGCTCCGCACGAAAGCCGACCTGGAAAACACAACTTTCCAGAAAGCCCGCGCAGCAATCCACAACATGTCCCTCTACCTCGACCCATCCGACGACGCCCCGGCGATCGCCGAAAAAATGGGAATCGATGCAGAAAAACTCCCACTGCTGATCCTCGCATTGCCGGGAAACATCGGCGGACGCGCTTATGCCGGATATAACGTCGGCAGCGTCGGACTGATGCTGCGGCTGATGGAAGAGGCGGCGAAAGCGTAGGTTAATACTAAAAAACAGGCTGACGCACGAATGCGGCAGCCTGTTTTTTTAAAGAACGCCCAGTTTTTTCAACTGTGCTACGCCATCTTCATACCCCGTAAAATGAATTCCATGAATCCCTGCCTGCTCTGCGGCCTCGACGTTTGCTCTGGTGTCGTCGAGGAATACGCAGCGGTCCGGGGTGAGGGAGAATTTCTGGATCAGGTGCTGGTAGATCTCCGGTTCCGGTTTTGTTAAATGGCAGGTGCAGGAGAAGAGGGTTCCGTCCATGTAGGGGAGGAAGGGCATTTTCTCTTTGGTGCGCTCGAAGAGGTCTCCGGAGTAGTTGGAGAGGATGTAGAGGCGGTAGCCTTTTTCTTTTAAGGAGCGTACCCAGCTTTCTGCATACGGCAGCGGGGTGATGGTTTCCTCGCAGTGGGCGAAAACCTCTTTGATTTCTTCGGTGTATTCCGGGGCGAGGGAGCAGAATCCTTTTACAATCTCCGCCGGTGTGAGAATTCCGCGGTCGAACTGGCGCCAGTAAGGGCTTTCGAAGGTTGCGGCGGCGATTGCTTTCGTCTTTTCCGGACCGAAAGCAAAGCGTTTCAGATAGGACTCGTAGTCCCAGTTGACGAGTACGCGGCCTACATCAAAAATAATGGTATCAATCATGACTGTTTTTCTCCTTTGTCTGATTTGTCGTTCTCATCGCGGTGCGACAGAACCTTGGCAACCAGCATCATGGCATAGATGAGCACTGGTACGGTAATTGCACAGTAGAGGCAGAGAGTCAGCGCCTTGTGTGCAAACGGCGTGTCGATAAACGCAAAAATCATGGCGCCAAGCCCGAATCCGATCAGGAACGCGATGGCGAGAAGGGCTCCGATCTGTTTGAGTCGTTTCATAAAAATCTCCGATCGTTTACTGAAAATAAAATATAAAGAAACATAACCAAGTGTAGCACAGTTGAAAAGAAACATCCACCGCAAGTTTTAAGAATTTTTTAGAAAAAATTAATGGCGCTTTCGATTGCTTTTTTCCCTCAAAAGGGATAGAGTATTGGCATATACTTTGAAAAAGGAGAAACGAGAACAAAATGGATAAACTGAAAGAAAAACTTTCCCGCCTGATGTACGGCCGCTACGGCATCGATCAGCTGGGCAATTTTATGATGTGGGCGGCAGTTGCCATGATGATTTTCGGAGCGGTTGTACGGAGCTCCCTTATCTACACCCTGGCACTCGTCCTGATCGTCTGGGCGGATGTGCGCATCATGTCCAAGAACCATTCCAAACGGTATGCGGAAAACCAGAAATTCCTGGAACTGAAAAACCGCGTCGTCGGATTCTTCCGAGGCGGAACCCGTGCATTCAAGGATAAAGAGCACTGCTACTTCCGCTGCCCGTCCTGCCATCAGCAGGTGCGTGTGCCGAAAGGAAAAGGCCACATCGAGATCTGCTGCCCGAAATGCGGAACAAAATTCATCAAAAACACCTGATAAAAAGGAGCAGTGCGATTCATGTTTGGTTATGTGACCATCCGAAAGGATGACCTGAAAGTCAAAGATTACAATAAATATCAGGCATACTACTGCGGTCTGTGTCAGGATATCAAAGAGGCGTATGGAAAAAAGGGTCAGGCGATGCTGACGTTTGATATGACATTTCTTTCCATCCTGCTGACCGGGCTTTATGAGTGTGAGACAAAAGAAGAGGAGCATTACTGCTTTCTTCATCCCGGCAAAAAACATAAATGCCTGCGGAACAAATACACAAAATACTGCGCAGACATGAACGTGCTGCTCGCCTATTACAATCTGCTGGATGACTGGGAGGACGAGAAAAACTACGCGGCGTTTACAGTGGCAAAGGCTTTGAAAAAATCTGTGACACGCATCGAGGCATCGTATCCGCGCCAGACGAAAGTAGTGCAGGATTACCTCGAAAAGCTGCATGCATGCGAGAAGGAAAACAATCCAGACCTCGATCTTGCGGCGGGCTATACCGGAGAGGTGATGGCGGAGATCTATATTCCGGAGGAGGACATCTGGAGCGATGATCTGCGCCAGGTCGGCTTTTACATCGGAAAATTCATTTACCTGATGGATGCGCTTGATGACGTGGAAAAAGATAAAAAGAGCGGAAACTACAACCCGTTTCTGTCCATCGCAGATCAGCCGGACTTCGAGGAAACCGCAGAAAAAATCCTGCTGATGATGACGGCGGAAGCGTCGCGTGCATTTGAAAAACTTCCGATCCTGGAAAATGTAGACATTCTGCGAAATATATTGTATGCTGGTATCTGGGAAAAATACGAAATGCGAAAAAGCGCAAAAGAGCGCCAAAAAGAGGAGAAATAAAGACTGATGACAGATCCATATGAGGTGCTGGGCGTGTCCCGCGGGGCTTCGGACGATGAAATCAAAAAAGCATACCGAAAACTCAGCCGGACGTATCACCCGGATGCCAATATCAATAATCCGAATAAAGCAGAAGCAGAAGAAAAATTCAAACAGGTGCAGCAGGCGTACAAACAGATCATGGATGAACGCGAGCACGGCACCTCGTACCAGAGCGGAGGTTCGTCGTATGGCGGAGATGCTTACGGCGGCTATGGCCCGTTCGGCGGCTTTGACCCATTCGGCGGCGCGTACGGAAACGGCGGCTCCGCACGGAATGATTATGGAAATTCCGAGCAGGAAATGCGGCTGCAGGCGGCAGCCAACTACATCAACAGCGGCCACTTCCGCGAGGCGATGAACGTGCTGAACGACATTTCCGACCGCAGCGGAAAATGGTATTTCCTGCATGCGATCGCAAATTCGCGCCTCGGCAACAACATCAATGCCGTGCAGGATGCCGAGATGGCAGTCAAATTAGAACCGCAGAATCTGCAGTACCAGCAGCTTTTAAGCCAACTCCGGGGTGGGGGTCAGTGGTATTCCGACATGGGAAGCGGCTACGGCTACGAGAGAAGTGCAGGTGATCTCGGAAAATGGTGCTGTGAATGTATGGCAATCAATGCCATCTGCAATTGCTGTTGCTGCGGCGGAAGAGGATTTTTCTGCTGTTGATGAAAACGAAGTGTATAAAAACAAAAATACCGGGGAGAATAGGACTATCATCGAAATTCCCCTGTTCGATGAGACAGACAAAAGAAGAATAAGGAAATACTTATCCTCCCCTTAAAGACCCCGCTGCGGCCGCAAAAAACGGTCCGCCGCGGGGTCTTCCTTGTCTTTTCCGTACATCGAAAATCCTTGTGTTTCCTGTCAAAACAGATTATAATGAAAGAGATCGCAATCATGACCGGAAGCCCGATTAGATTCAGAAAAATACGGCACGGATCAGATAAAGAAAACAGAAAGAGAGAAAAGCTATGGAACGAAAAACAGCATGGAATGAGTACAAGAAAAAAGATATGAAAAAGCTGGAAAAATTAAACGCCAGCTACCGCGCATTCCTGGACAACGGAAAAACAGAGCGCGAGTGCGTAAAAGAGAGCGTGCGCCAGGCGGAAGAGGCTGGATACGTAAACCTTGACACTTACGTAAAAGAAAACCGTGCATTAAAACCAGGCGACAAAGTTTACGCCGTATGCATGAAAAAAGCCATCGCACTGTTTCAGATCGGAACAAGACCGCTGACCGAAGGTATGAATATCCTCGGCGCACACATCGATTCCCCGCGTCTCGATGTAAAACAGAACCCGCTGTATGAGGACAACGGATTTACATATCTCGATACCCACTACTACGGCGGTATCAAAAAATGGCAGTGGGTAACCCTTCCACTTGCCATCCACGGTGTGGTAGCGAAAAAGAACGGCGAAGTCGTTGATGTTGTGATCGGTGAGGACGACAACGATCCGGTATTCTGCGTGACAGACCTTCTGATCCACCTCTCCAGAGAGCAGCAGACCAAACCGGCAAGTACGGTAGTAGAGGGCGAGAACCTCGATCTTCTGATCGGAAGCCAGCCGCTGGAAGGAACAGAGAAAGATGCAGTGAAAGCCATGACCTTAAAGCTCTTAAACGACAAGTATGGCATCGAAGAAGAGGATTTCCTCTCCGCAGAGCTTGAAATTGTACCGGCAGGAAAAGCGCGTGAGCTTGGTATGGATGCCAGCATGATTCTTGCATACGGCCAGGATGACCGTGTATGCGCATACACTTCTCTTGTCGCAATGCTCGAGGTGGAAGCACCGGAGAAGACATCCTGCTGCCTGCTCGTAGACAAAGAGGAGATCGGAAGCGTCGGCGCAACCGGTATGCAGTCTCATTTCTTCGAGAACACCATGGCAGAGCTGCTTGCACTTGCAGGCGAGGGAACAGAACTGGCCCTTCGAAGATGCCTTGCTTCCTCCAGAATGCTCTCTTCTGATGTCAGCGCAGCATTTGATCCGCTGTATGCAGCAGCATTTGAGAAGAAAAACGCTGCATTTTTCGGAAAAGGTATCGTAATTAACAAATTTACAGGAGCAGGCGGAAAGAGCGGCTCAAACGATGCCAATGCAGAGTACGTCGGAGCTCTTCGCGCTATCTTTGATGATGCAAAAGTAAATTGGCAGACAGCAGAGCTTGGTAAAGTTGATGTCGGAGGCGGCGGAACCATCGCCTACATCATGTCTCTGTACGGTATGGAAGTGATTGATTCCGGTGTACCGGTTCTCAGCATGCATGCTCCATGGGAAGTAACCAGCAAAGCAGATGTTTACGAGGCCAAGAAGGCCTATGTGGCATTTTTGAAAAACGCATAAATAATATTGAGGAGGTTTGAAACGTTTGGACAGTGACATAGTCGGCAGTATTCTTTTGCAGGTCGTATTGATAGCGGTCAATGCGGTATTTGCCTGCGCGGAGATCGCTGTGGTCTCCTGCAACGACGCTAAACTGGAAAAAATGGCACAGGAGGGAAACAAAAGAGCGGCGAAGCTGTTTCATCTGACGGAACAGCCATCCCGTTTTCTTGCAACGATACAGGTGGTCATCACTCTGTCCGGTTTTCTCGGAAGTGCCTTTGCAGCAGAAAATTTTTCGGATCGAATCGTTTCTGCTCTTGTGGACGCGGGTATGAAGATTCCGGAAAAGACACTGGATGCGATTGCCGTTGTGCTGATTACGCTGCTTTTATCTTACATCACCCTGATCTTTGGCGAACTGGTGCCGAAAAGGATTGCAATGCAGAAGGCTGAGCAGATTGCGCTCGGGATTTCCGGTCTTGTAAGCGGTGCTTCGAAAGTGTTTGCACCGCTTGTGTGGCTGCTGACTGCATCGACAAACGGTATCCTGCGCCTTCTGGGGATCGATCCGGATGAGGACGACGATCAGGTGACGGAGGAAGAAATCCGGATGATGGTAGATGCCGGCAGCGAAAAAGGCGCGATCGACAATGAAGAAAAAGATATGATTCAGAACGTATTTGAGTTCGATGATCTGACCATTGATGAAATCTGCGTCCACAGAACCGATGTAGATCTTCTGTGGCTGGAAGACTCGATGGAGGAGTGGGAGCAGCTCATCCATGAGAGCCGCCACTCGTATTACCCGGTCTGCGGCGAAACTGTGGACGATATCATCGGCGTTCTGGATGCCAAGGATTATTTCCGGCTTCGCACCAAGGACCGCGATCATGTCATGAAAGAAGCAATCAAACAGCCTTATTTTGTTCCTGAAAACATCAAGGCTGCCACGCTGTTCCAGAACATGAAAAAGACCGGCAACTATTTTGCCGTGGTTCTGGATGAGTACGGCGGCATGGATGGAATTATCACCGTGCGTAACCTGATCGAGCAGCTTGTCGGGGACTTGAATGATGAGGCGGAGATCGGGCAGCCATCGGAAATTGAGCTGATTTCCACAGACACCTGGAAAATCATGGGAAGTGCCTCGTTGGATGATGTGGCGGAGGAACTGAAGATCAAACTGCCGGTCGATGAATATGAAACGTTCGGCGGCTACATTTTCGGCGAACTCGGTGCGGTTCCGGATGACGGCAGCCAGTTTGAACTCGAGACCGACGATCTCTGGATCAAGGTCATGCGGGTCAAAGAACACCGCGTGGAAAATACGGTGGTAAGGAAACTGCCTCCGAAAGAAAAAGGAGAGCAGGAGGAACGTAAGGAGAGGGAATGAAACGTGAACTGGATACAGCAGACCGGAAAATTGTGGAACTGCTGCAGGAAGATGCAAGGCTTCCGCTCAAAAGTATTGCAGACAAGGTAAGTCTCACTTCGCCGACGGTTTCGGCGAGAATCGACCGCCTGGAAAAGGACGGGGTGATCACCGGCTACCGTGCGAGTGTGAACCCGGAGGTTTTCGACTATCGGATCAAGGCATTCATCAATCTGGAGGTTGAGCCGGTGCGGAAAAAGGAATTCTATCCGTACATCACCGACTGCCCGAATGTGATCGAGTGCAACTGCGTGACCGGCGACTATTCGATGCTGATGGAGGTTGTGTTCCACACAACATCTGAGCTGGATCAGTTTATCGGCCAGCTTCAGCATTTTGGAAGAACGAAGACGCAGATCGTGTTCTCTACATCGGTGGAACACAGAGGAATTCCGCTCGGCGATACCAGAATCCCGATTCTGGAGCAGGAAGAAGAAAAAGGTTGATTTTCTGCGGACTTTCCGATATACTAAAGCGTGTTACAAAAACCGGAATCCCGCTAGGGGACGGCGCGAAAAAACGCGCTCAGAGAAACAGATAAAGGATGGATAATAACATGAGTTTATTACAGAATTGGCGTGATATCGCCTATAATCAGGAAGCAGACAAAAGACAGCTCCAGCAGTTCTGGACCAATTATTTCCTGATTGAGAAAAACATTTACGAGCAGCTTCTTTCCAACCCGGATGAAGTGGTAAAAGGAACCGTAAAAGAGCTGGCAGAGAAATACAAAGTGGACGTTATGACCATGGTTGGTTTCCTGGACGGCATCAACGACAGCCTTGTGATCCCGAACCCGATCGAGGAGATGGAAGAGGATACCGTTGTTACACTGGCTTACGATAAAGAGCTTCTGTACAAAAACATGGTAGACGCAAAAGCAGACTGGTTGTACAACCTGCCGATGTGGGATGAGATCTTCACAGAAGAGCAGAAGAAAACGCTTTACATGGAGCAGAAAAAATCCGGCACTGTAATCAAAGGCAAAAAAATCGGAAGAAACGATCCATGCCCGTGCGGAAGCGGAAAGAAATACAAATACTGCTGCGGTAAAAACGCATAAGAAAGAATTTTCGAGAAGAGACCGGGAAGCCGAAAGTTGAAAGGCTTCGCGGTCTCTTTTTCTATGAAGAGGGAGAAGCAGGATGCAGGAGACGGTAGTTTATCTGAAAAAAATTACACAGCCGGAGGGCGAAAAAAAAGAGCTGGAACGGGAACTCTCGCAGTGCGGATGGGAGCTGTTCCGGATGGGAATGCAGGAACAGTATGGGCTGGATGGAGAAAAGATAACGATCGAACGGAATGCGCACGGAAAACCGTACCTGCCAGGGCATCCGCAGATCTGTTTTAATATTTCTCATTCGGGGGAATACGCTGCCTGCGCTTTTGCTTCCATTCCGATCGGCATGGATCTGCAGCAGCACCGCCGCGCTGCCTGGGAGCGCATGGCAGAACGGTATTTTTCCGACGAAGACCAGAAACGCCTTGCCGCAGCGGAGAATGCTGAAACGCTGTTTTTCCGGATCTGGACCGAAGAGGAGAGCTACGGCAAGTGGAGGGGAACCGGTCTTTCGGGTTCTCTTGGAACGGAAAAGAAAGAGGGCTTCTGCATGCATTTCAGTCCGGAGAAAGGATATGAAGGCGCCGTCTGGGCAGCGGAGCCCGTGAAAATCTGCATGAAAAGAATAGAACCATAAAAATCGTGCATAACCTGTCCCGCCATCTCATATATATAACGATAAGAGGTGGTGAAGATGAAAAGGACAGGAAGACAAAAGGATATTGTTACGCCAGAGAAAAAACAGGAGCAAAGGGAACTTTTGCGCCTGTTTTCTGCGAATATACGGAAAATTCTGAAAAACACAGATCTGCTGGCCGATGACCTGCAGGAAATCCGTCTGCGGACCGGCGCGCCGCTTCTGGTGGTCGCAAAGGATCAGGAGTACTTTCTGACCCCGGACGGAGCACTGACCGGGGAGTGGGAGAAAGGTTATCCCGTCTCACCGACGGATATCCGCGATACGATGGATTACATAGGAAGTTTTTCCCTCTACGCCTACGAGGATGAACTGCGGCAGGGTTTTCTGACCGTGGAGGGCGGCCACCGGATCGGCATTGCCGGAAAGACGGTAATCGAAGGGGAAAAGGTGAAAGGCATCAGCCATATATCCTGCATCAACGTGCGGGTTGCTCATGAGAAAAAGGGCTGCGCGGACCGAGTGATGCCGTACCTTTGGGAAGACGGCCGTTTCCTGCACACCCTGATTGTCTCCGCACCCGGCTGCGGCAAAACGACGATGCTGCGCGATATCATCCGCCAGATTTCGGACGGGGAGTCGCCGTATCCGGGGCTGACCGTCGGTGTGGTCGATGAACGGAGCGAGATCGCAGGCTGCTATCTCGGCGTTGCGCAGAATGATGTCGGCATCCGCACCGATGTGCTCGACTGCTGTCCGAAGGCGGAGGGCATGATGATGCTGATCCGCGCCATGTCGCCCGATGTGGTGGCAGTCGATGAGATCGGAACGGGCGAGGACATCCGTGCGATCGAGTCCGTCGTTAACTGCGGGTGCAAGCTGCTCGCGACCGTGCATGGCAATTCCATGGAGGATATGAAGCAGAAGCCTCTCCTGAACCGCCTCGTGGAATCCCACGTTTTCGAGCGGTACATCGTGCTGGATGCGAAACCCCACGCCGGAAGCGTACAGGCTATTTTTGACGGAAGAGGAACGACACTGTACCGAAGGGAGGCGTTTCTGTGATGCGGCTTGCAGTTTTACTGGCGGCTTCTCTTGCCTGCGTCGGGATCGGCTTTGCAAAGAGTGCGGCGCTGTCGGCCCATGTGAAAGATCTGGAAACACTGCAGAAAATTATCCAGTATCTGCGTGGAGAGATTGTGACGGCGGCTTCCCCGCTGCCGGATGCGTTCTGGGAGACGGGAAGGCGGATGCGGGATCCGTACCGGGATTTTTTACAGGATATTTCCGAGGATATGCGCCGCCCGGACGGAAAGACACTGCCGGCGATTCTGGAAGAGAATACGGCAGTCCACCTGGCGGACACACGCCTTACAAAAGAAGAAAAAGAAGAGCTGCAGGAGGCCGGATGCAGCCTTGGCACCGGGGACCGCGCCATGCAGAAGGCGAATCTGGACCGGTATGAGGCACGCCTTGTGCAGCGGATCGCGGAACTGCAGAAAGGATTGCCGGAAAGGAAGAGGCTCTGTCAGAGTCTTGGAATCATGGGAGGCCTTTTTTTATTTTTGATTCTGGTTTAGGGCGTGTCTGAAAACGGAGGAGCAGGCGTGGAGGTCGGGATTCTATTTAAAATCGGGGCAGTCGGGATTCTGGTATCGGTCCTGTGCCAGGTATTAAAACACAGCGGCCGGGAAGAACAGGCATTTCTTGCAAGCCTTGCCGGTCTTGTGCTGGTGCTGTTCTGGATTCTTCCCTATATTTCCGCGCTGTTTGAGGACATCAAACAACTGTTTACAATTTAAGAGCAGGGAGAAAAAACGGAGGGGATCATATGGATATACTTCGGATCGCTGCGCTTGGCACGGCGGGCGTGCTGCTTGGAATCACAGTAAAGGGAGCAAAGCCGGAATTTGCCCTTCTTGTGACGGTCGGTGCCGGCCTCTGCATTCTTGCCGGGACCGTCGGAAAAATGCAGTATCTGCTCGGCATGCTCGCACAAATGAAATCGTATCTCCCGGTGGACTCATCGTATCTGAATACGCTGCTGAAAATGCTTGGGATCACGTATGTGGGGCAGTTTTCCGCCGGGATCTGTAAGGATGCGGGCTATTCTTCCATTGCAGGGCAGATTGAACTGTTCGCCCGCCTGGCGGTCCTTGCCGTCAGTATGCCAGTGCTGCTCGCTCTGCTGGAAACGGTTCATGATTTTCTGTAAAAAAGCCGGATGGGGCATGGCGCTGCTTTTTCTGTGTCTCATTTTCGGAACGGGAAGAACGCAGAAAATCGAAGCAGCGGATACCGAAACGGATCAGGCAGCAGCAGCGCAGGACGAACTTCTTGCAGAACTCGACTTCGATGCAATCCAGCAGGAAGTGGACAGCCTGCTGTCCAGCCAGCAGTTTTCTTTTGCCGGTACGGTGCGTTCTCTTTTGCAGGATGGCGATCCCTTCCGCACCTTCCGTGCCGGAAATGCCGTTCTCTCCTGTGCCAAAACAGCATTCCTTGCGCAGAAGGGGCTGATGAAGGAGCTGTTTCTCCTCGTTCTGGCAGGCGCGGTGCTCGGCAGTTTTTCCTCTCTCTTTGAAGGAAAACAGGTCAGGGACGCCAGTTTTTATATGGTCTATCTGCTTGCGCTTGCACTGATTCTGAAAAATTTCCAGTCGAGCGGGGAAAACCTGAAAGCTGTCATCACATCGCTGATCGCTTTTATGCGGATCCTGACGCCATCCTACTATCTGGCGGCCGCGGCCGCCGGGGGCGCATCATCAGCCGTGATGTTTTATCAGATGCTCCTTCTAGTGATTCTGGCTGTCGAAAAGCTTCTGCTCGCCCTCGTCCTCCCGATGATCCATATCTATCTGCTCATCGCCCTTGTAAACGATCTTTCCGGCGAGGAGATTTTGTCCCATATGACAGAGTTGCTGGAAACCTGCGTGAACGGCCTTTTAAAATCGTCGCTCGGCGTACTTGTGGGAATGCAGATGATCCGGAATCTGATCGCACCGGCGCTCGATTCCCTGCGGCAGATGGCACTCTGGCGGACTGCCGGAATGATTCCCGGCATCGGAAATGCGGTGAATGCTGTAACCGAGTTGGTGGCAGGCTCCGCGGTGCTGATCCGCAACTGCTTTGGCGTGACGGCAATGCTGGTACTGCTCGCAGCAGGCATGGTCCCCGCCGTTCAGCTTCTCGTTTCGGGTCTTTCCTTCCGCCTTCTCGCCGCGGCGGCGCAGCCCGTCTCGGACAAGCGGATCGCGGGATGTCTTGCGGCGGCAGGAAAAGGATATGCGATGCTTCTGCGTCTCCTTCTGACCGTAGAAGTCCTGTTTCTGCTGACGATTGCAATCCTGGCGGGAACTTTTTCCTAGAGCTTGTCTGAAAAAGGCTTTTCGTGAGCTGCGAGTCCCAGTTTGTGGGAGATTTTATCCGAATGAGGGCGGCGTAGCGGGCTACGGCAACCGAATGAGGGTAAAATATACCGCAAAGTGGGGCTTGCAGCTTGCGGAAATGGTTTTTCAGACACGCTCTAGCGTGTAGTTGGGCAGGCAGCGGCGGGAGGCGGCATGGTAGAAGAGATTCTGCAGTGGCTTAAGAATATTTCAATTTTTCTGATTTTTATGACAACTGTGCTGAACCTGATCCCGGAGAAGGAGGACAAGAAGCCGGTTCAGTTTTTTCTTGGAATTGTGATGGTATTGATTTTTTTCCAGCCCGTGCTAAAAGCGGGAGGTTTGGAGCAGAAAATGGCGCAGACGCTCGACCGTCTGACGCTGGAAGAGGAGGCAGCAGCAATGGAAAATGTACAGATTCGTGCAGAAAGCTTTGAAAAACAGTATTACGTGGGCGCCTGGGAAAAAGAGACGGAGCGCCAGATCCGGATGTATCTGTCAGAGAGCGGCATTCCGGGGGCAGCCGTTTCGGTAACGCTGGAGCCGGGAAACACCGGTGAGGCAAAAGAGATCCGCATTGAAGCGCCGATGCGGCAGACGAGCATTTACCGCGAAGAACAGAAAAAACAGCGGGAAATGCTCGATGAAAAGCTGACAGAGATCAAAAGTGTTTTAAGTGAGGTCTACGGAACCGATCCGGCGCATATTATGGTAGAGATTTCGGAATAGGCCTATGAGGGAAAAGGCAGCGGCGTTTTTCCGGAAACAGAAAAAGGAGCAGTGGATGCTGTACTTCCTGCTGGCGGCAATCGGCGTTGTCCTGCTGCTGCCGACGGGAACAAAAAAGACCGGTGAGGAGACAGAACAGCCGCAGGAGACGGCTGCGCGTCCGGCGGGAGATGCGGGAGCATCGGTGCAGGGGGAGATGGAACAGCGCCTTTGTGACGCACTTTCCCAGATGGACGGTGTGGGCGCAGTGCACGTCGTGGTGACGCTGGAATCCACAGGAAAAAAGATTGTGGAAAAAGATGTCCCAACGCGGAGCACAACGGAGGAAAACAAGAAGGGAGAGGAGACCGGAAGCGTTACATCCTCGTCGCAGGATGAGGCAACTGTCTATGAAAAGACACAGAACGGGGCCGAGACACCGTATGTGGTTTCCGAGGAGTACCCGGCGGTGCGCGGCGTGCTCGTTATCGCAGAAGGCGGGGGAAACCCGGTGACGATACAGGAGATTCAGGAGGCCGTGATGGCATTATTTCAGGTGGGCGCAAATAAGATTAAAGTAGTCAAAATGAAGTAAAGGAGTCAAATGCGTGGAAAAATTAGAACAGGAAATGAATGCACCTGAGAAAATGGCAGAGACACCATCGCCGAAAAAGACGGCCGGGAAAAAGAAAAAATTCCGGAAAAACCAGGTCATCATCACCGCCCTTGCGATCATGATCGCCGTCGCCGGATACATCAACTATGCGGACAGTACCCTGTCCACGAAGGAGAAGGCAGACGGAACCACGGCGGATGCCAGCACCGTTTTAAAAGACATCTCCAGCCTGGACACCGACATCACCGACGAGGTGGATGCCGGCACAGCAGGGGACTCGTCGCGGACCGTCACCGAAACGCCGGGAGAGGCAGTCCTTGCCGGGGCATCTACATACATGGCCCAGGCCAGAATCGACCGCGAACAGATCCGTTCCCAGAACAAAGACACCTTAAATGAAATCATCAACAACACCAACCTCTCCGAAACCGAGCGCCAGAGCGCTGTCCAGAGCATGGTGGAAATGACGGAACTCGTAGAAAAAGAGTCAGCAACCGAACTCCTCCTCGAAGCCAAAGGCTTCACCGACGTCGTTGTAAACCTGACCGGCGAAACCGCCGACATCGTCGTTCCGATGAAAGAAGTAACCGAGGAACAGCGTGCCCAGATCGAAGACATCGTAACCCGTAAAACCGGAATCGGCGTAGAAAACATCGTCATCACCCCCATGAGCTCCGCCGCCGACACAGCCGCAGAGGAGAGTGCTCAGTAAATTTTGATATCCACGTAAAAAATCCGGAAACGCAAAATCATGCGTTCCCGGATTTTTTCACGTAATTCTATTTAATTTGCACCATGTGCTGTTCTTGCAACCGTCTGCAGTGCTTTCTTCACCGGCGGCAGCGAGATCAGAATCACCGTCAGCACACCTTCAGCCAGCAGATAGCTGTAGTTGTAAATAATCGGATACAGCGCCTTTAAAGACTGCGGGAAATTCTCCGGCATATAATCCATCCAGTACAGATACCCGCCTAACGTATGGAAAAATCCCCTCGCCAGCACAGCTACAATATACCCGATCAGCAGCCCGTTTTTCTTCTTTCCAAAGAATCCGGCCACACCCAGCGCCGCAAACGCAAACACATAATCACAGCACACCTGGAACAGCGACAGCACATACGGCCCCTGGATAAACTGCAGCAGTCCATAAGCAAAACCAACGAGAATACCCGTCTTCGCCCCATACCAGTTCGCAATCAGCACAATAAACAGCATCGAAAACAACGTAACCGATCCCCCGTACGGCAGCTCAAACACCTTCACATACGAAGTCACAAACGCCAGCGCCATCCCCATCGCACAAAACGCCAGCTTCCTTGCATCCATTCCCGTCCCCTTACTCTTCTGAGCAGAAAGAACCGAAGCAATCACCACCAGCGCCACCATCAGCACCACGCATCCAACATAACCGGCCGTCGTCAGTCCGCCGTCAGCAGTAACAAAAAAACTCATAAAAAAACCTCCTTCGCATTCCGCTTGGAGGGGCTCACATAAAAACACAGTCCCGAATCACCTCCGAAACCACGTTCCAGCTTCCCTACGCAGGAATTATCCCGTTCAGGTAGTGAGGGTCCGTGAGCTTATCCCTGTCCCACGTTCTCAGCCAAAGGCTCCCCTAGCGTCTTATTATTTTAACGTATTAAAGTATACCAACCTCCCCCTTATTTGTCAACCTACCCGTTTTTTCATCCAAATACATGTTGACAAGAAGTACATACAAGTGCTATATTACAATTAGTTCAATCATTAAACTAATTGTACGAAAGGAGCACCAACACAATGCAGATTCTGAAAGTAACAGACGAAGCATTCCGCCAGTACGGCAAAGTCATCAAAGACCTCGACGTCAGCGACATCATCACCGCCATGTCCGAGACCCCATGTCCCGACGACGTAGTCTACGAGCCTTCCATTGAAAGTCTCGAAGCCTGCAAAAGCGCCCAGTCCGTATCCGACAGCCTCTACGGCGGCATGCCGATCCAGATCGGCTACTGCAACGGCCACAACCATTTACTGAACGCCGTAGAATACCACCGCGACAGCGAAATCAACATCGCCGTAACCGACCTGATCCTGATCCTCGGAAAAGAACAGGACATCACCGAAGACCACACCTACGACTCATCCAAAATGGAGGCCTTCTTAATCCCGGCCGGAACCACCATTGAAGTCTACGCAACCACCCTCCACTACGCACCATGCAACGTGGCAGCCAGCGGCTTCAAATGCGTCGTAGTCCTTCCAAAAGGAACCAATACCGACATCACCCTGGAAGAAAAACACACCCCGGAAGACGACCTGCTCTTCGCCAGAAACAAATGGCTCTTAAGCCACCCGGATGCAAACATCGCTGGAAGCGTAGCAGGCATCAAAGGAGAAAACCTCTCGGTAAAATAAAACCAGAGACAAAACCAGAAATCAGAAACACTGCCCCAAAAGAGCAGTTCTGAACATAAAAAGAAACCAAAAACCAAGAAAACCAAAAAAAGGAGGATCTTCAAAAATGATCAACAATACACCGGAAATCAAATTAGGTATCGTTGCAGTAAGCCGTGACTGCTTCCCGAACAGCCTTTCCGAGAACAGAAGAAAAGCAGTCGTAAAAGCATACGACGGAGAAATCTACGAATGTCCAATCATCGTCGAGAATGAAATCGACATGATGAACGCACTCGAAGACCTGAAAAAAGCAGAGTGTGATGCACTTGTTGTATACCTTGGAAACTTCGGACCGGAGACCGAGGAAACCCTGCTTGTAAAATACTTCGACGGACCTTGCATGGTAGTAGCAGCAGCAGAAGAGACCGGCGACGACCTTGTAGGCGGACGCGGCGATGCATACTGCGGCGTTCTGAATGCAAGCTACAACCTGAAACTGCGCAACCTGCACGCATACATTCCGGAGTACCCGGTTGGCGATGCAGAAGACGTAGCAGCCATGATCAAAGATTTCGTACCGGTTGCAACTGCAGTTGTAGCTGTTAAGAACCTGAAAATCATCAGCTTCGGACCGCGTCCGGCCAACTTCCTGGCATGTAACGCACCGATCAAACAGCTGTACAACCTCGGCGTAGAAATCGAAGAGAACTCCGAGCTTGACCTGTTTGAAGCATTCAACAAACACGCAGGCGACGAGAGAATCCCGGCAGTCGTAGAAGATATGGCAAAAGAGCTCGGCGAAGGAAACCTGAAACCGGAAATCCTGCCGAAACTGGCTCAGTACGAGATCACCCTGTTAGACTGGATCGAAGCACACAAAGGCTCCAGAAAATACGTAACCCTGACCGGAAAATGCTGGCCGGCATTCCAGACACAGTTCGGATTCGTTCCTTGCTATGTCAACAGCCGTCTGACCAAGATGGGCATCCCGGTATCCTGTGAGGTAGATATCTACGGAACACTGTCCGAGTTCATCGGAACCGTTGTATCCAAAGACACCGTAACACTCCTCGACATCAACAACACCGTTCCGAAGGATATGTATGAGAGCGAAATCAAAGGCAAATTTGATTACACCTTAAAAGATACCTTCATGGGATTCCACTGCGGAAATACCGCTTCCACCAAACTGGCATTCTGCTCTATGAAATATCAGATGATCATGGCAAGAACTCTTCCGGAAGAAGTAACACAGGGTACCCTCGAGGGAGATATCGTTCCTGGAGACATCACCTTCTATCGTCTGCAGAGCACATCTGACGCAAAACTGCGCGGATACATCGCAGAGGGCGAGGTTCTTCCTGTAGCAACACGTTCCTTCGGAAGCATCGGTATCTTCGCTATTCCGGAGATGGGCAGATTCTACCGTCACGTACTGGTAGAGAAAAACTATCCGCATCACGGCGCAGTAGCATTCGGACACTTCGGAAAACCGTTATTCGAAGTATTCAAAATGCTCGGTGTTGAAGTAGATGAGATCGGCTACAACCAGCCGAAGGGTGTTCGTTACCCGACAGAGAATCCGTGGGGCTAATCCGTTCCGGAAGATTCACTGAAAAATAAGAAAGATATGCAGTAACGCATAAGCAAAAGGGCGGAGCAGAGATCTAGGTCTGCTGCCGCCCTTTTTGAAAAAGAGTAGAAAAAGGAGATTCGACATGTATTTTATTGGTGTTGACCTTGGTACTTCCGCTGTCAAACTGCTTCTGATGGACGAGGAAGGCAAAATTGTAAATATTGTATCGAGAGAGTATCCGCTGTATTTCCCGCATCCAGGCTGGTCTGAGCAGAAACCGGAAGACTGGTGGGAGCAGAGCAAAGAGGGAATCCGCGAGCTGGTAAAAGACGTAGACAAATCCCAGGTAGCCGGCATCAGCTTCGGCGGCCAGATGCATGGCCTTGTCATCCTGGATGAGAACGATAACGTCATCCGCCCGGCGATCCTCTGGAACGACGGCCGTACCGCAAAACAGACCGATTATCTGAACACCGTAATCGGAAAAGAAAAACTCTCCGAGTACACCGCAAACATTGCATTTGCAGGCTTTACCGCACCGAAGATTCTCTGGGTGAAAGAAAATGAGCCGGATAACTTCGAAAAAATCTGCAAAATCATGCTTCCAAAAGATTACCTGGCATACCGTCTCTCCGGCGCATTCGTAAGCGACTACTCCGATGCATCGGGCATGCTTCTAATGGATGTCAAGAACAAATGCTGGTCCAAAGAGATGGCAGAAATCTGCGGTATTTCCCTGGAGATGCTGCCGGAGCTCCATGAGAGCTTTGACGCTGTCGGAACCTTAAAACCGGAAGTAGCAGCAGAACTTGGACTGCCGGAGACCTGTAAAGTTGTAGCAGGAGCCGGAGACAACGCAGCAGCCGCAGTCGGAACCGGAACCGTAGGCGACGGCATGTGCAACGTTTCCCTTGGTACAAGCGGAACCGTATTCATTTCCAGCAACAAATTCGGCGTAGACAGCCACAATGCCCTGCACGCATTCGCACACGCAGACGGCCACTATCACCTGATGGGATGCATGCTGAGTGCAGCTTCCTGCAACAAATGGTGGATGGATGAAATCATCCGCACAAAAGAATATACAAAAGAGCAGGAGAACATCACAAAACTTGGCGAGAATAATGTCTTCTTCCTGCCGTATCTGATGGGCGAGCGTTCCCCGCACAACAACCCGGATGCAAGAGGAACCTTCATCGGCCTGACCATGGACACCACAAGAGAGGATATGACCCAGGCTGTTCTCGAGGGCGTTGCCTTTGCGATCCGCGATTCCTTTGAGGTAGCAAAATCCCTCGGTATCCAGATCGAGAGAACAAAAATCTGCGGAGGCGGTGCAAAGAGCCCGCTGTGGAGACGCATGATCGCAAACGTGCTGAACATCAAAGTGGACCGTATTGAGTCCGAGGAAGGCCCGGCACTTGGCGGAGCCATGCTGGCAGCCGTTGCCTGCGGTGTCTTTTCATCCGTAGAAGAGGCGGCAGAAAAAATTGTTCGTGTGACAGAGACCATCGAGCCGGAACCGGAACTGGTTGAGAAATATGAGCGCCAGTATCAGAAATTTGCAAAGATTTATCCGACCGTAAAAGATCTGTTTACAGAGCTGCTGCAATAAAAAGAGGTAAGAAATAAGATGAAGAAAGTGGAACATGGGAAAACATTTGACCGGAATGCAGCAAACCCGCCGGCGTTTGAAATCTTTCACAACACCGTGACAGAAGGCTATCCGGAGCACTGGCATACCGCAATTGAAATTATCATGCCGACCAGAGGCGAATATGAGGTTGTTGTCGGAAAAGACAGCTATAATCTCAAAGAGGGCGACATCATTATGATCAATTCCGGCGTTGTACACGGAATGAGATTCGTATCCCAGGGAGAACGGATTGTCATGCTGGTGGAACCGGGCTGTGTGGAGAATCAGGAAGAAATGGAAACGATTTTCCTGCGGCTTCCGGCCATCTACTTCAAAAAAGAGGATGAGGAAGATCCCTTCTATCTGTTTCTACGCAGCCAGATTCTGGAACTGGTGCGGGAATACGATAATGAGGGCGCAGTGATGACGCACAGAATCTGCACCGGCCTCAAAGAGCTTTTTTCAGAGTTTGGCCGCAAGGGCTTTTCGGATGCCAACGCGCAGAATACGTTCGGGGCAATGAAACAGCAGGAATATATAGAGGCTGTTTTAAGCGTCTGCTGTTATATCAATGTCCATTACATGGAGAATCTTTCTCTCGAGGAAGTAGCTGCGGTCAGCGGATTTTCCAAGTTCCACTTTACCAGAATTTTCAAGCAGTACATGAACATGACATTCTATGAGTACCTCAATTCTAAACGCGTCAAACGCGCAGAGGAGCTTCTGTATGACAAAAAGATGAGTATCACGGATGTGGCGATGAATTCCGGATTCTCTTCTTTAAGTGCCTTCAACCGTACCTTCAAGACGGTAAAGGCCTGTTCGCCGAGCGATTACCGCAGACAGCGGGAGTCGATGGTACAGGCTTTGCTGATGCAGGGATAAAAGGACTTGTATTTCACACTTTACTGTGCTAAAATGGTAGTATTCCAAGTTATAAGAATGAGATGGGGACTTAATTTTCGTACAGGAGGGCTTGAAATGAACAAGAAACTTCATTCAGAAGCAGTAGACCAGCTTTTTGAGGCAATTTTGTGTCTGAAGAATAAGGAAGAATGCTATACTTTTTTTGAGGATGTATGCACCATCAATGAACTGCTTTCGCTGTCGCAGCGGTTTGAAGTGGCGAAAATGCTGCGGGAGAAGAGAACGTATCTGGAAATCTCCGAAAAGACGGGAGCATCCACGGCGACGATCAGCCGCGTGAACCGTTCCTTAAGCTATGGAAACGACGGATATGAGATGGTGTTTGAACGGATGGAAAAGAAAGAAAATGTGTAAAATCAAAAAAGACGGTGCGATTCCAACGCAGCCGTCTTTTTTGATTTTACACGTTTGTTCTTAATTTTTCTTTTTCGGATCAGAAGGCGCCGCGAGGGATGCCAGTTCATCCACCATGTGCTCGATCATCTGTTTTTTCAGATAGACATCGAAACTCAGCAGACAGATAAACGAAAAGAGCTGGAGAAATTCCCGGTCCTCCTCCGGTGAGCTGCCGAACATGGACTTGGATACATCCGCTTTTTTCAGAAGATCTTCTTTTACGGATGCAATTTCTTCTTTTTCCATCTGGAAAATTTCGTCGTAGATATCTTTGATGGAAAAGCCGCTCTCCGTGCCGAAATACCGATCGGTGATCGGGGCGAGCAGTGTCTGGATATCCGTGATCGAGAGGATGTTTTTAAAGTAGTAAATAAAAACCAGAAGCATCATGTGCTCCGGCGAATATTTCTTTTTGACCGGCGGCGGGAGCAGCTTGTTTTTTGCATAGTTGTTGATCATTGTTTTTGTCAGAACCTTATCGGACTCGAAACGGCGCGAAGAAGCGAGCTGTGCGTCCATAAAGGTCGTGACCTGGTCCATATATAAAGCAATGTTCGGGATTTCCCCCGGGCGGATGCCTTCGAGAGAATCCAGTGAATTCAGTAAATCATGAAGAATTTTATCTGAGTCTATCGTCATTTGTTATCACCTCACGGTTCCCATTATATAGTTTTTAATACCAGATAGCAAGGACTTTGCGAAAAAAAGTTTCCATGATAAAAATGCAACGTATGTTCGTTCTTACTTGTAACTGGGGCGGATTTGTTATATACTGAGATGCATGTGAAAAGATTCGAAGCAGATGAAGGAGAAAGAACATGAATCAGACAGAAACAGGATTAAACCCGATGCAGATGGAAGCTGTGGAGCACACCGAAGGGCCGCTTCTGATCCTTGCAGGTGCCGGTTCGGGAAAGACGAGGGTACTGACGCACCGCATCGCCTCCCTGATCCGGGAAAAAGGCGTCAATCCGTGGAATATTATGGCGATCACCTTTACGAACAAGGCCGCCGGAGAAATGCGTGAGCGTGTCGATAAAATCGTGGGATACGGATCGGAGCGGATCTGGGTCAGCACCTTCCATTCCAGCTGCGTGCGGATTCTGCGCCGCCATGCTGAACGTCTGGGATACGCCAACAATTTTGCAATTTACGATACCGATGACCAGAAATCGCTGATCAAGGACATCATGAAACGGCTCCAGATGGATCCGAAACTGTACCGCGACCGTGCGATCATGGCGGCAATTTCGTCCGCAAAGGATGAGATGATCGAGCCGGACCAGTACCGGATTGACGCGGGAATCGACTGGAAGCTGCAGAAGTATGCGGCAGTTTATGCGGAGTATCAGGCAGAGTTAAAGAAAAACAATGCGATGGACTTCGATGATCTGCTGGTACAGACCGTAAAATTATTCCAGCAGTTCCCGGAAGTGCTCGACTATTATCAGGAGCAGTTCCGCTATATCATGGTCGATGAGTATCAGGATACCAACACGGTTCAGTTCCGCTTTGTGAGCCTTCTGGCGGCAAAATACCGCAATCTCTGCGTTGTCGGCGATGATGACCAGTCGATCTACAAATTCCGCGGGGCGAATATTGAAAATATTCTGAGTTTTGAGCATGTATTCCCGGATGCGAAGGTCATTAAACTGGAGCAGAATTACCGTTCCACGCAGAATATTCTGAACGCGGCAAATGAAGTGATTGCGAATAACCAGGGACGAAAAGCAAAACGCCTGTGGACAGAGAACCCGGAGGGTGACCTGATCGATCTGCGGCAGTTCCAGAGCGGTTTTGAGGAGGCGGAGTACGTGGCAGGAGAAATCACGCGCGGCGTCCGCACGGAGGGAAAGAAGTACCGTGATTATGCAATTCTCTACCGTACCAACGCGCAGTCCCGTCTTTTTGAGGAGAAACTGCTGCTTGCAAATGTTCCATATAAAATCGTGGGCGGTGTCAACTTCTATGCGAGACGCGAGATCAAGGATCTGCTGGCGTATCTGCGTGTGATCGAGAACCCGGAGGATGACCTTGCGGTACTGCGTATCATCAACGTTCCGCGGCGCGGTATCGGAGCGGCGACGATCAACAAAGTGCAGGACTGGGAGGCAGAGCAGGGCATCCGTTTCTACGATGCGCTTCTCGAGGCCGAGTATGTGCCGGGGCTGATGCGGTCTTTAAATAAGATTAAATCCTTCACGTCCTTTTTACAGGTACTCCGCGCGAAAGCAGATTATCTGTCGGTCAAAGAGCTGCTGAATGAAATCATCGAGGAGACCGGCTATGTAGCAGATCTGCAGGCGGAGGGAACCGAAGAAGCGGCAGCCCGCATCGAGAACATCGACGAGCTGATTTCAAAGATTGCGGATTATGAGGAGAGCGCCGAACAGCCATCTCTCGGTGGTTTTCTGCAGGAGGTTGCTCTGGTGTCTGATATCGACTCGGTGGATGAGGAGAGCGATTACGTACTGTTGATGACACTGCATTCCGCAAAAGGACTGGAGTTCCCGAACGTATTCCTTGCCGGCATGGAGGATGGTATTTTCCCGAGCTACATGACGATCACCGGAGATGATCCGTCGGAGCTGGAGGAGGAGCGCCGTCTCTGCTACGTGGGCATCACGCGTGCGATGCAGCATCTGACATTGACGTGTGCGCGCCAGAGAATGATCCGCGGCGAAGTGCAGTACAACAAGATGTCCCGTTTTGTCAAAGAGATTCCGCGGGAGCTGATTTTCCTGGAGCGGGAGCGCGGGGAGATCGAAGACCGGAAGCCGAAGATGGACATTCCGACGAGAGGCAGCGTCTATGCGGCGATGAAGCAGGCATTCCGCGAGAAGCCGCAGCAGGCGAAAACCTTCAGCGCGCAGAAGGCGACGAAACTCGATTACGAAATCGGGGATACGGTGCGCCATATCAAGTTCGGTGTCGGCATCGTCACGGATATCGTGGACGGCGGAAGAGATTATGAAGTTACCGTCAACTTCGACCAGGCTGGTACGAAGAAAATGTTTGCTTCGTTTGCAAAACTGAAAAAGTTATAAGGAGAACGAGAGCGTGTCGGAAAACAAAATTCCGGCACGCTCTTTTTTCGACTGATGCGTCAGACGCTCAGGTGGTAATCAGGGTGGAATAGCCGTCGCGGCGCAGGCGGCGTTCCATCAGAATGGCATTTCCGAGCTGGCGGTAAGCGCCGACCTGGACCTTGAAAAAGCCGTCCTCGGCGAGAAGAAAAGCGGGATAGCCCTGGTCGAGAAGGTCGTAAAGCATACGGTCGGCATTCTGGCGGATGCGGAAAAGGCCGGTCTGGACACGGTAGAAGGTTTCCGGTGTGTCGGAAGGATTTTCCTGTTCCGGCGGCGTGGGACGGGGCGAAGCGGAAGCAGTGACGGTATCCGCTGTTGAAACGGACGGACGGGCGGCTTCCGTTTCCGCAGCGCGCCGGTCAGCCTCCGTGACCGTCTCGAGATCCAGCGTTCCAAGCACTGCATCCGCGATGGCGCGGGCGATTTCTTCCTGCTTTTCATCGTAGAGCGTATTATCCTGCTCATTGTTCAGAAAGCCGGTTTCAATCAGAAGAGCCGGCATTTTCGTCCGCCGCAGAACAACAAGCCCTGGCCGTGCCTTGACACCGAGATTCCGGAATCCCAGCTCCGAGAGCGCGCCGTTAATGTTTTCTGCCATTGTCTGTTTGATGCCGGAGTTGTCATAGACAAGCGTTTCCACGCCGGTATACTGGTTCGGCTCCTCCGAAGAATTCCGGTGAAAAGAAATAAAAAAGTCGGCATCCGCCTGATTGGCCATCTGCGCCTTTTCAAACGGCGTCTGATAAACATCGGTTGTGCGGGTATAAATGACAGAGACACCCTGCCGGGAAAGAAGCTCGCCGACTGCGATGGCGAGGGAAAGATTGTCATCCTTTTCCCTGCGTCCCTCATAGACAGCGCCCGGATCACTTCCCCCGTGTCCGGCATCGATTACGATAGTATAGGGCATAAGATCAAAGCTCCTGAAAATACGGTTCTACTTACGATATGAAGAAAGGACGAAAAAGGTTATACTTTTTTTAGTTTTATTTCATTGTATCGTATACGGGCGGTGTGTTAGAATAGGAGATAACATTAGGAAAGTGTGTCAAAAAATCTGCGGAGGATACAAAAGACACACAGATGAGAGTGAGGATTTCATGAAAATTACAATATTCAGTCTGGGGGGACTGCTTGGGCAGTATGTGACCAACACGGCGCTTCTTCACGGCGCACAGGTGACCGCCTACGTGCCGGATGCAAAAGCGATCTGGCCGAGAAAAAATCTGACCGTGATTGAGGGAAGCCTTCAGAACCGGGAACGCGTGCTGGAGGCACTGCTGGAAGCGGATGCAGTCATCAGCGTGCTGACTCCGATGCGTGTGAAACATGTAAAAGAAGAGGAGACACCGCTGGCTGACGGAAACGCAATGATTCTCTCGGCCATGAAGCAGCTTGGAAAAACGCGGTTTGTGACGGTAGGCCATGTCTGCATTCATGCGTTTGGAGACTGCGAGGACAAATACCAGAGAATGAGTACGAAATTCATGCAGATTTTCTGGCCAGGTGTCTATAAAGATATGCAGAAGATGGGACAGGTTCTGGCACGGAGCGATCTGAACTGGACACTGGTGCGGACGTGTCCGGGAAGAGACGGGAAAGTGAAAAAGGTAGGGCAGAACTGCAGTATTTCGTTGGACGGCAGCCAGTTCCGGCCTGGATACTCGAGAGAGGCCCTGGCGGAATTTCTGTACGAGGCGGCCGCCGATCAGCAGATGTACAGCAGAAAAATGCCCATTTTTTACAGAGAGGGGTAAGAATGGATTTTTCAATTTTATATGCACTGCAGCATCTTCACAATGCAGTGCTCGATCGGGTGATGGTGGGAATCACTTCACTTGGAAATGCGGGATGGATCTGGATTGCGCTGACCGCCGTTTTCTTAATCCTTCCGAAATACCGGAAATGCGGTGTAAGAATGGCGATCGCGCTGATTTTAGATTTGATTTTATGTAATCTGGTGTTAAAGCCGCTGGCAGCGCGCCCGCGTCCGTGCTGGATTGACGAGCAGGTAAAGCTGCTGGTTGCCGCTCCGAAGGACTATTCCTTCCCATCGGGCCATTCGGCAGCCTCGTTTGCGGCGGCAGTCTCTATTTTTGTGATGCACAAAAAAGAAGGAGCTGCCGCACTGATTCTGGCCTGCCTGATTGCATTTTCCAGACTGTATCTGTTTGTGCATTTCCCGACCGATGTCCTAGCGGGAATTGCGGTTGGTTTTATCTGTGCTTTTCTGGCTGCGAAGATCCAGAACGGTTTTCTTCTTCATTCTCGAGGTCGATAAAACGGAACGAAAGCATCAGATACAGAATTTCATCCGGGCTGGAAAGATCAGATTCTAAAATTTCCTTGATTTTTTCCAGGCGGTAGAGCAGGGTACTGCGGTGGATAAAAAGCTCACGCGCCGTCTGGACGACATTGCAGTGGTTGTCCAGATAGCAGCGGAGCGTCCGCATATAGTCGCTGCCGGAGCTGTCGTCGTGCTCCTGCAGAAAGAGAAGTCTCTCATGGCACAGCATGTAGCCTGGGAGCTTTTTTGTTGCCTGATCGAGGATGTAGTCAAACGAGATATCGTTGAACGGATGCATCCGCTTGTCCGGGTATTTTCGCGTGCCGAACTGCAGGGCGATTTTTGCCTGGATATACTGGCGGCGTAGATTCATGTGGCCGTTCATGCAGCGCGAAAAGCCGGCATTTAAGGAACTGTCCTCCACAAAGTGCACCATGCGTTCCATCAGATCGGTCATGGAAAAATCGGACAGCGTGAGGTTAAAGAATGCAACGATACCGCCGCCGTGCGGAAACGCGGAGCAGCCGGTCAGAATATTTTCCAGATAGGCGCAGACCGAGTTTGCCGTCAGGTTTTTCTGATCCATATCGGAGAGCTGCAGATAGAGGCAGCAGTAGGTGTGGCGGGAATGCCAGCCGAGCGCATCGAGAGCCTGGCTGACCGCAATATAGTCGGCCATCCGGTCGTCGAGGGCACGGAGCAGCACGGTGTGAAGCGACTGCGCCGGCGAGGTTTTCTGCATCACATTGTGCAGGAAGGCGTGATGGATCATTTCTGCAAGAAATTCAAGAAGAAAGCCTTCGGAATCAGAAAGATCCTTTTTCGTGTCGAGGAGCAGCAGGCGGTAGGCGCTCTGACCATGCTGCGTGATGTTGACGCAGAGGGAACCAAGTCCCGTTACGTGATCCGGAAAGCGGAACCATCCATCGAGATCGCGGACGGACGCGTATTCGCTGCTTTCTGTCAAGGAGAGCAGAAGCGGGCGCGTTGCATCGAGGGAGCCAAACACCTTCTCGGGAAAAAAGGAAGGTTCTTCGGACGCTGCGGCGATGATGGAAAAATCCATGCCGACCACCATCAGCGGGTGGGCAAAAACAGGCAGGGAGAGATTTAAAAGATGCTGGATCGATTTTCCGTCGAGCCGTGCCTGCATCAGCTCCTTCTGCCAGGAATCGTACGTCCAGAAAAGCTCCTGCAGGAACGAAAAAACAGCGGATACGCTGCTCTTAACGGCGATCGAAACCGGAGCCGGAAGTTCCTCCGGCAGTTCTTCGGTACAGAGAAGAAAAAGGGAGCTGCTTTCTTCCGGGAGGGAGGAAAGAGAGCCGATCTGTTCTTCTGTGCAGAGAAAGACCCGGTGCGCAGTGGCTGCGGAGCCTGTCTGATAAAGAACAGGCAGCTCCAGTGTGCCGGAGAGCGGCAGGTTTTCCGGTGCAAGAACCGAAAAAGCGCTGCTTAGTTTATAAGCGAGAAATGCGGGGGAGAGCTTCATCGTATCATCCTCCCTGCGCGTGTCATATCGTAAAAATTCATAAAAACCTCCTCAGAAATGAGTGACGTTCTGCGGACGAAACCGCGGTACTTTTTATTTTAGCAGAACAAAAAGGTCTGTCAAGAAAGAAAAGACAGGGGTGCGGGAATTTTTACGGCGGCAACAAGTTAAGATTTTGTGAAGATAGTTGTGGTTTGCGGGGAAAACTGCTACAATATGGCTGATTTGGTTACTGTTCACTCAGCAGTGAAACACTTGCTGTTTCGCTGCGTAAGAATATGATTCAGGTGATTTGAAGTGGTTTTTTACAGAAGAAAAAGGAAGGTATGACTTTAATGTATCATATTATAGTAAATAAAAAATCGCGGTCGGGGCGCGGCGAGAAGCTGTGGCCGGTGATTGAGGGCGAGCTTGAGCGGCGCAGGACGGAATTTCGTGTATATCCGACAAAGTATCACGGAAGCGCACGGGAGACGGCAGCACGGCTGACCGCGAAAGGGGTATGGAATCCCGATGATGTCCTTCTGGCGATCGGCGGAGACGGTACGGCGAATGAGGCGGTCGATGGAATCACCAGCCTGTCGGATGTAAAGTTCGGTTATATTCCAACGGGAAGCGGCAACGATTTTGCGCGCGGTGCCGGAATTCCCTCCGATCCGCTGCAGGCGCTGGAAGCTGTGCTGAAAGGGGAGGAAAAGGAGATCAACATTGGAACGGCGCTTCTTGGCAGCCAAAAGCGGAGATTTCTCGTCAGCACCGGCATCGGTTTTGATGCAGGCATCTGCCACGAGGCGCTGGCATCAAAAATCAAGAATACGCTGAACCGGCTGCATCTGGGAAAACTTACGTATGTGATGATTGCACTGCGGCAGCTCTTTTATCTCGAACCGTTCACGCTGGATGCAGCTCTGGAAAACGGAGAACACCGTTCGTTTGAAAATGTTCTTTTTGCAGTGGCAATGAATTTTTCGTACGAAGGCGGCGGCTTCTGCTTCTGCCCGGAGGCGGACGGGACGGATGATCTGCTCGACGTGATGGTGGTTTCCAATCTTGCCAAATGGAAAGTCAGCTATCTTCTGCCGATGGCGCTGTTTGGACGCCACACGGGATTTCCTGAGGTACATATGGAGCGGTGCAGCAGCCTTTCCTTTCAGACAGACCGCGCGGAACCGGTCCACCTGGACGGAGAATCGGGCGGACACCGCACGGAGGAAAGGATCGGACTGGAAACGGAGCGTCTCCGCCTTTTGGGCGACTGGGTGAAAGAAGGGATGGAAAGATGATGTTCTGGATCATATTTTTTGCAGTGCTTGCCGTCATGGCAGCAGGTTATTTCTTTTCCATTCTGCCGGCTACATCGAGACGGCAGGAATGTCTGAAATTTGCGGAATGGAATTATGCGCACCGCGGTCTGTGGAACGCGGCGGAGGGAGTTCCGGAGAATTCTCTTCCGGCTTTTGCCCGCGCGGCGGAGCAGGGATATGCCATCGAGCTGGATATTCAGATCACAAAGGATGGCCGGATTGTGGTGTTCCACGACGACACGATGAAGCGGATGTGTGGAAACGAGGGAAAAATCAGCGATTATACGTATGAGGAACTCCAGCAGTTCCATCTGGGCGACAGCACGGAAAAGATTCCGCTGCTTCGTGAGGTACTGCAGACGGTAGACGGCCGCGTGCCGCTTTTAATCGAAATCAAGATGCCGGGACTTTCCACGGCGGTCTGTGCGGGATTTCAGAAGGAGATGGAGGGGTACACCGGTATGTTCTGCATGGAATCCTTCAACAGCCTGGCCCTCCGCTGGTGCCGCCGCCACATGCCGCAGACGTTGCGCGGCCAGCTTTCCGGCCGTTTTTCAAAGGATGATAAGGTGCATCTGATCCTGCGGATAATGGCGCGTCATCTGATGCTGAATTTTATCGGGAAACCGGATTTTATCGCCTACGACCACCGCTATGCCGACTGCCCGGGCTTCCTGATCGACCGTATGCTGTTTCGGACACCGGCATTTGCATGGACGGTAAAAGATGAGCATGTATATAACCGGACACGGAAAAAATTCGACGCGGCGATCTTTGAACATTTCCATCCCAAGGACGGTTTTCAGAAACCGATGAATTGTTTCTTAAAAAATAATAAAGCTTATTGACTTCGGTTTTCGGTGTGCTATAATTTCAGCAGGTTGAAGAGAAAAACCTCGTCAGAAAAGTGGAGGGAAACTATGAAGATAATAAAAAAATATAAGCATTTTCTTCCGGTAGTGGTTTATGGTATTTTCTATCTGAAATGTTTTCAATATCTGGAAACTCACATTACGAAAGGTTATCATCTGATTCATACTCCGTTTGATGATATGATTCCGTTCTGTGAGTTTTTTGTGATTCCTTATTTTATGTGGTTTGGATATATTGCATGGTCTGTCCTTTATTTCGGCTTCTGCAACAAGAACCGCAGAGAATATTATCAGCTGATTATCAACCTGGGAATCGGAATGACGGCGTTCCTCGTGATCTCCTATCTGTACCCGAACGGCCAGAACCTGCGCCCGACGGTATTCCCACGGGAGAACATTTTCACGGATCTGGTCAGAGGCCTTTACCTGACAGACACACCGACCAACGTATTCCCAAGTATTCACGTATATAATTCCGTAGCCGTAGCTGTTGCCGTAGAACACAGCGAGCAGCTCAAAAACCGCCCGGTATTCCGAAACGTCTGCCTGGGCCTGACGGTGCTGATTGTGTTTTCGACCATGTTTTTAAAACAGCACTCCGTATCGGATGTGTGCTGTGCGCTTGTTATGAATGCGGGAACCTGTATGCTGCTGTACCGGCCGGCAAAGGCGGGGAATGCACTGCGGACACGGGAGAAAAAAGCGAAATATAGAATGTAAAAACGGAAACGGACGGCCCGCGCACCAGAAAGTGCGCGGGCCTGACGGTTTAGGACGGGAGAGAATGGGTGATGAGTGGGATGGTAGTGCAGGAAAAATGGAATGCGTCCGTCTATTAAGAAACAACACTTATAAAACATATAAGATATATTAATTTCATTTATAAAGATAAATATGCTATTCTGTAAGTAACGAAAGATTGTCCCGTTTTTGGGGGACTATGATTCAGACAAATGGAGGATAAAAATGAGTACAGTCAGACGCGTTTATGTGGAGAAAAAGCCGGAATTTGCGATTAAGGCGAAAGATCTGAAGCATGAAATCAAGCACTATCTGAACATCCAGACCGTAACCAACGTACGGGAGCTGATCCGGTACGATGTAGAAAATATCAGTGATGAGACATATGAGAAAGCATGTAAAGTAGTCTTTGCAGAGCCGCCGGTTGATATCTGCTATCAGGAAGATTTCCCGCGTGCAGAAGGTGCGAGAGTATTTTCCGTAGAATTCCTTCCGGGACAGTTTGATCAGAGAGCCGATTCTGCCGTACAGTGCGTGCAGTTCTTAAAAGAAGACGAGCAGCCGATCATCCGCTCCGCCGTTACGTATGTTATCGAAGGAGAGATGACTGATGAGCAGTTTGACGCAGTCAAAGCACACTGCATCAATCCGGTAGACTCCAGAGAGACAGGAATTGAAAAACCGGAAACCCTCGTGACAAAATTTGAAGAGCCGGCAGACGTCAAAATCTTCGACGGATTCATCGACATGCCGGAGGCAGAATTAAAAGCCCTGTATGATTCCCTCGGCCTTGCCATGACCTTCAAAGACTTCCTGCATATCCAGAACTACTTCCGCGGCGAAGAAAAACGAAATCCATCCATGACCGAGATCCGCGTACTTGATACCTACTGGTCCGATCACTGCCGCCATACCACCTTCTCCACCGAGCTTACCAACGTGACCTTCGGCGAAGGCGACTACTACGAGCCGATGAAAAAAAGCTACGACCGCTACTTAAGCGACCGTGAGGTACTCTACAAAGGCCGTGACGACAAATTCATCTGCCTTATGGACCTTGCCCTTCTGGCAATGAAAAAACTGAAATCCGAAGGAAAACTCGCAGATCAGGAAGAGTCTGATGAAATCAACGCATGCTCCATCGTCGTACCGGTAGATGTAGACGGAAAAGACGAAGAGTGGCTGATCAACTTCAAAAACGAGACCCACAACCACCCGACCGAGATCGAGCCGTTCGGTGGTGCAGCAACCTGCCTTGGCGGTGCAATCCGTGACCCGCTTTCTGGCAGAACCTATGTATATCAGGCAATGCGTGTGACCGGAGCCGCAGATCCGACCCGTCCGCAGAGCGAGACACTCGAAGGAAAACTTCCGCAGAAAAAACTCGTAAGAGAAGCAGCACACGGCTACAGCTCCTATGGAAACCAGATCGGTCTTGCAACCGGCTATGTCAAAGAAGTTTACCATCCGGACTACGTGGCAAAACGTATGGAGATCGGAGCTGTCCTTGGAGCAGCACCGCGCCGTGCCGTTGTCCGTGAAAATTCCGATCCGGGCGATATCATCATCCTGCTCGGCGGCCGTACTGGAAGAGACGGCTGCGGCGGTGCAACCGGTTCCTCCAAAGTACATACGACAGAATCCATCGAGACCTGCGGTGCAGAGGTACAGAAAGGAAACGCACCGACTGAGCGTAAACTGCAGAGACTGTTCCGCCGCGAGGAAGTCAGCCTTCTGATTAAAAAATGCAACGACTTCGGTGCAGGCGGAGTTTCCGTTGCCATCGGCGAGCTGGCACCGGGACTTAAGATCAATCTGGACAAAGTACCGAAAAAATATGCCGGCCTCGACGGAACCGAGATCGCCATCTCCGAGTCCCAGGAGCGTATGGCCGTTGTCATCGACCCGAAAGACCGTGAGCAGTTCCTGAAATATGCCGCAGAAGAGAACCTGGAGGCAACCGAAGTTGCAGTCGTAACCGAGGACCCGCGTCTGGTACTCTCCTGGAGAGGAAAAGAGATCGTCAATATTTCCCGTGCATTCCTGGATACCAACGGAGCACATCAGGAGAATGATGTCTTCGTAGAGATTCCAAAAGCAGAGGACACCCCGTTAAAAAGAAGCGGTGACATTGCCGACGTGAAAGAAAAATGGCTGTCCACCCTGTCAGACCTCAACGCATGCTCCCAGAAAGGTCTTGTCGAGATGTTTGACTCCTCCATCGGAGCAGCCAGCGTGCTGATGCCGTACGGTGGAAAATATCAGCTGACTGAAACTCAGGCCATGGTTGCAAAAGTGCCGGTTCCGGATGGAAAAACCAACACCGTTACCATGATGAGTTACGGCTTTGATCCATACGTATCGAGCTGGAGCCCGTATCACGGAGCAGTCTATGCCGTAACCGAGTCCCTGTCCCGCATCGTGGCAGTCGGCGGCGATTACAGCAAAGTCCGCTTCACCTTCCAGGAATATTTCCGCAGAATGACTGAGGATCCGCACCGCTGGAGCCAGCCGTTCGCAGCACTTCTTGGTGCATACGACGCACAGATGGGCTACGGCCTGCCGTCTATCGGAGGAAAAGACAGTATGTCCGGTACCTTCAACCATATCGATGTACCGCCGACACTCGTATCCTTCGCGGTTGACGTTGCAAAATTAAAAGATGTAGTATCTCCGGAGCTGAAAAACACAGGAGACAAACTCGTGTGGATCCACCTTCCAGTCGACGCACATCTGCTTCCAGAGTACGAAGGCGTCATGGAAACCTACAGAAAACTGCATGAGGATATGCAGAACGGCCGTGTGAAAGCCGCTTATGTCGTAGACCGTCAGGGTATCGCAGCAGCTGTATCCAAGATGGCATTCGGTAATGCTCTCGGCGTAACCATCGAGCACAATGTAGACGAGAGAGATCTCTTTACTCCATATATTGCAGATCTGATCTGCGAAGTTCCGGCTGAAAAAGTCGGAGAGCTGGCAAGCACCTACACCGTCATCGGTGAAGTGACAGACAAACCGGTTCTTTCCTATAAAGACACCGAAATCACCATCCGCGAGGCCGTTTCCGCATGGAACAAACCGCTGGAAAAAGTATTCAAGACCGTATCCGGTGCAGAGCTTCCGGAGGTAGATGCCCTGAATGTGGCAGCAGCAGACGAAAACGGAATTGTTGCAGACAGCTGCTATCAGGCAAAGAGCATCCACGTATGCTCCCACAAGCTGGCACAGCCGACCGTATTCATTCCGGTCTTCCCGGGAACGAACTGTGAGTATGACAGCACCAGAGCTTTCGAGCGTGCCGGTGCAAAAGTTATCACTCAGGTATTCAGCAACCTTTCCGCAGAAGACATCCGCGGTTCTGTCGATGCCTTTGAAAAAGCCATCAACCAGGCGCAGATCATCATGTTCCCTGGCGGATTCTCCGCAGGTGATGAGCCGGATGGATCAGCAAAATTCTTTGCAACCGCATTCCAGAATGCGAAGATCAAAGAAGCTGTTACCAAACTGCTGAATGAGAGAGACGGACTTGCCCTTGGTATCTGCAACGGATTCCAGGCACTGATCAAATTGGGACTCGTTCCGTACGGTGAGATTCTCGGACAGACGGAGGATTCCCCGACTCTGACCTTCAACACCATCGGACGCCATATTTCCAAGATGGTTTACACGAAGGTTGTGACCAACAAATCCCCATGGCTGGCAGGCGCCGAGCTTGGCGGTGTTTACACCAACCCGGCATCCCACGGCGAGGGACGTTTCGTAGCATCGAAAGAGTGGATCGACAAGCTGATGGCAAACGGCCAGATTGCAACCCGCTACTGCGATGTCAACGGAAACCTGACCAACGACGAGTACTGGAATGTCAACGGTTCCTACTGCGGAATCGAGGGTATCACCAGCCCGGACGGCCGTGTCTTTGGTAAGATGGCACACGCAGAGCGCCGCGACAACGGCGTAGCAGTCAACATCTACGGAGAGCAGGATCTGAAGATCTTTGAGTCCGGTGTTGCTTACTTTAAATAAAATAAAACCAAAATAGAAGATTCCCGCAGAGAGGAAGAAAGCTCCTTTCTGCGGGAATTTTTTTGTCAGAACAGTAATTTCTGGTTTCGAAAGAAAAAATTTGATTATGCGCCGCGGTGCAGTTATAACGCAATATTTTGCTTTATTAACAAAAGTAATAAGGTCAAGTAGTAGAAATATTCTGAAAAAACGAAAGATTTCGATAGTCTCAACACATTACATATATGACGGGCCCGGAAGAGAAGGACAGCGAAATAACAGGAGGGAGAAAGAAGTGTATGAGACAAGAGGAGGAACGATTTTTTCAGATCATATTCGAGGAAAACAGTCATGTGCTGTTCCGTTATATCTGCGGTCAGTTGAACAATGACCGGGAGACGGCGAAGGATGTGCTGAACGATGTATGGGAGGTATTGGTGGTAAAATTTAAAACCGTTGCCGATCTCGAAGGAGAAGAGATGACGAAATGGCTGTTCTGTGTGGCGAAAAATAAGATCAAGAATCAGCGCAGAAAACATTATTATCAGAATGAAGTTTCCTATACACAGTATCAGAAAGAGAACAGAAATGAAGGGGAGGCGGCCGCGACAGCCGAGATTGAGGAACGAATGGTGATGCAGAACTGCATCCAGAACCTGAATCCGATGGATCAGCGCATTTTCTGGGGGAGAGCATATGGATTCAGCTACAAAGAGCTCAGCGGATTCTGCAAGAAAAGCGAGCAGGCGCTGCAGTGCCAGTACAGCCGCGCAATCAAGAAACTGCAGGGAATGATGAGTCAGGAAATCAGTCTGACGAGAGCGTAGAAAATGGAAATGGTATGCAGCGGAAACCTCAACTCTTACAATCTAAAAACAATAGAAATATCTAAAAAATTCTCTGCAGGAGAATATCCTGTGTCTAAAAATAAAGTGTTACCGTTTACATATCAAAAATCCGTTTTCCTCGTTGTCGTGGCGCGGAAATTGTGTTAAAATATTTTTAGAAAATTCACACGATGTGCGAGAAGGCAGAAAGGATGAAAACAACATGAAGGATGAGTACGTAGCCTATGTAGGCACTTATACCCATGGAAGCAGCATTGGTATTCATTTATATGATGTAAATGTAGAAGAAGGCACTCTGACAGAGCGAAAAGTCATACCGGTCAACAACTCTTCCCACATTGCCCGTTCCTTAAACGGCAAATACCTGTATTCGATTGCAGATGAAGGCGTTGCAGTGTTTGCAGTGGAGGATGACGGAGACCTGACCCCGATCAACAAAGTAGACATCGACGGCATGCGCGGCTGCTATCTGTCGGTGGACAAAACCGGAAGATACCTGTTCGTGGCAGGCTATCATGACGGAAAAGTAACCGTTGTACATACCCATAAGGACGGCCGCCTCGGAAGTCTGATGGACGGCGTGTTCCACAAGGGCCTTGGCAGTGTGGCAGAGCGTAACTTCCGCCCGCATGTCAGCTGTGTCGTTCCTACACCGGACAACAAATATGTCTGCGCAGTCGACAACGGCATTGACCAGATCAAAATGTACAAGCTGAACACACAGCGTGACCGCCTGAAACTGGTGGATATCCTGCGCTGTGAGCGTGAATCCGGTCCGAGAGAGATCGTTTTCAGTGAATCCGGAAAATACGCGTATGTCATTTACGAGCTGATGAACAAAGTCGATGTATTCAGCTACCGTGATACGGGAAACGGACCGGAATTTGAAAAATTGCAGTCGATCAGCACCACATCCGCGAACGTGGACCAGGCGCACGACGCTGCATCCGGCATGTGCCTTTCCCCGGATCACCACTACCTGTTTACTTCTACAGCCGGAGACAATACCGTAGCAATGTTCCATATCGACCCGGAGACCGGCTGCCTGGAGAAGAAGTTTGCACTTCCGATCAGCGGCGAATATCCAAAGGATATTGCAATGTTCCCGGACGGAAAACATATCGCAGTGGCAAACCATGAGTCCAACACGATCACAACATTTACTGTTGATTATGAGAAAAACGTGCTGGTTCAGAAAGGCCGCCCGATGAAAGTGGAGACGCCGAACTGTATTCTGATTACGAAAAAAGGCGTTCACTAAAAAAATAACGCAAAAATGCCTGCAGGAAGAACTGTATCCCGCAGGCATTTTTTGTGTTGAAGCCAGAAAGAAGCAGTCCGGCCTTTATTTCTCGTCCAGAGCCCAGACTTTCTTTACATTGTCCAGTTTGGCGCTCATGCCGACGAGCAGTGCGTCCGCCAGGACAAGAGCGGTCATGCATTCCACGACAACAACGGCGCGTGCAACGACGATCGGGTCGTGGCGGCCTTTGATTTCGATGGCAATGTTTTCACCATCTTTGTTGATGGTCTGCTGGGAAGCAGCAACGGACGGGGTCGGTTTGAAACCAGCCCGGACAACGATATCGCTTCCGTCGCTGATACCGCCTAAAATACCGCCGGCGTGGTTGGTCAGCTTGACAATGGAGCCGTCCGCATTTACATGGAAGGCATCGTTATTGGTAAGCCCGGTAGCTGTGCAGACCGAGAAACCGTCTCCGATTTCCACGCCTTTTACGGCGCCGATGGAGACGAGTGCTTTTGCAAGGTTGGCATCGAGCTTTTCAAACACCGGATCGCCGACACCGGCCGGCATATGGTGAACGACACATTCGACCACACCGCCGACGGAATTTTTTTCCGCCATGGCTTTTGTTAAAAGCTCGGAAGCCTTTTCGGCAGCCTCTGCATCCGGCATATTCAGGGCGTTATTCGCGATTTCAGCGGCATCAAAAGACTGGATTTCCACGTCACCGATGGAGCGGGTGTAGGCGGAAACGGTGATGCCAAGCTCAGAGAGCATTTTTAAGGCAATGGCACCTGCAGCCACGCGTGCGATCGTCTCGCGTCCTGAGGAGCGTCCGCCGCCGCGGTAGTCGCGGAAACCGTATTTTGCATCAAACGTATAGTCGGCGTGGCCCGGTCTGTAATAGGAAGCAATGTCGCTGTAATCTTTGGAATGCTGATCCTCATTCCATACCACCATGGAAATCGGGGTACCGGTCGTTTTTCCTTCGAAAGTGCCGGATAAAATCTGAACGGTATCGGATTCTTTCCGTTTTGTGGTAAAGCGGTTCTGTCCCGGCTTCCTGCGGTCGAGGTAAACCTGAATATCCTCCTCGGAAAGCGAAAGGCCGGCCGGCACTCCGTCCACAACAACGCCCACGCCTTTTCCATGAGACTCTCCCCAGGTGGTCAGTCTGAAGATGGTACCAAATGATGATCCTGCCATATATAAAGTCCTCCTGAATTTTTTCGTATATTTATAAAATAACTGGAAAAGATTTCTAATAAATTATACCGGAAAGTAAAACATTCGTAAAGCTCTTTTTCAGAGACGAAATTCACCGTTATACCGTTTGACAAACGAAAAGGCAGCACGTATAATGAGAATGTATTTTCGGGCAGTGAAAGCCGGTGAAATAAAACAAACAAAAAGGAAGAGTGTGCATGAATTTTTTAGACAAAATGGAGCGAAAATATGGGAGATATGCATTAAGCCACCTCACGATGTATATTATCGTAACGTACATTGCGGGATATATCATTGCGCTTGCGGCTCCCATCATGAGACAGTATCTGACGCTGGAACCATACTATATTCTGCATGGCCAGATCTGGCGTCTGGTGAGCTGGATTCTGATTCCGCCGAGCAGCCTTGATATCTTTACGATCATCATGCTGTTTTTCTATTACTCAATCGGAACAAGCCTTGAGAGAGCCTGGGGAGATTTCAAGTATAATGTTTACATCTTTTCCGGCATTCTGATGACCATTATCGGTTCCTTCCTGCTGTATGGAATCTTATATGCAGTCAACGGATATCCGTCGCTGATGGGAACGGCATTCAGCACTTACTACATCAGCCTCTCGATTTTCCTCGGCTTTGCGATCAGCTTCCCGGATATGCAGGTACTGCTGTATTTCATTATTCCGATCAAAATCAAATGGCTGGCATACCTTGACGTAGCGCTTCTCGCCTACAGCATGATTACCAGCATCATGAGCGGAAACTGGGCAGGATGTGTTGTTATTCTTTGTTCCCTTGCAAACGTCCTTGTGTTCTTCCTGATGACAAGAAAAGGAAAACGCGGCTCTTTCCAGCAGAACAGACGCCGGAAGGAATTCAAAAAGGCCGTTTCAAGAGGCGAAGCCGAATACCGCAATCCGAACGGGATCACAAAACACAAATGTGCGATCTGCGGCCGGACCGAAAAAGATGATCCGAATCTGGAGTTCCGTTTCTGTTCCCGATGCAACGGAAACTATGAATACTGCCAGGATCACCTGTTTACGCATGAACATGTAAAATGAAGAAGGAGAGAAAGTATGAGAAGAACGAAAATTGTCTGCACCATGGGACCAAATACCAACTCCCGTGACCTGATGAAAAAACTGATTGAAACCGGAATGGATGTTGCTCGTTTTAATTTTTCTCATGGAGACCACGATGAGCAGAAAATGCGTATGGATATGCTGAAAGAGCTTCGAAAAGAGCTGAAAACTCCTGTGGCAATCCTTCTGGATACCAAAGGACCGGAAATCCGTACCGGCGTTTTGAAAGATGGCAAAAAAGTAAATCTGGTAACCGGACAGACTTTTACCCTGACAACCGTTCAGGAGACCGGAGATGAAAATCACTGTTCGGTCAGCTACACCGGCCTTACCGACGATATCAAAGAGGGAGACACAATTCTGATCGATGATGGTCTGATCGGCCTGCGCGTAGAAAAAGTAAATGCACCGGAAATTGTCTGTACCGTAGTAAACGGCGGCGAGCTCGGAGAGAAGAAGGGTGTGAATGTACCAAACGTTTCGATCAATCTTCCGAACCTGACGGAGAAAGACAAAGGAGATCTTCTCTTTGGTATTGAACAGGATATTGATTTTGTAGCGGCTTCTTTTATCCGAAATGCAGAGGCAATTAACGAAATCCGTGAGTTCCTTGTGGCAAACGGAGGAGAGCGTATTGATATCATTGCCAAGATCGAAAATGCGGAGGGTGTGCAGAACATCGACAGCATCATCGATGCGGCAGATGGTGTGATGGTTGCAAGGGGAGACCTTGGTGTAGAGATTCCGGCGTGCCAGGTACCGCATGTACAGAAAATCATCATTGAAAAATGCAATCATAAATACAAACCGGTTATCACAGCAACCCAGATGCTGGATTCCATGATCCGGAACCCGCGCCCGACCCGTGCAGAGGTAGCCGATGTTGCGAATGCAATTTATGATGGAACGGATGCAATCATGCTCTCCGGCGAAACAGCAGCCGGAAAATATCCGATCGAGGCAGTTACCATGATGGGAGAGATTGCCGAGCAGACAGAGCGCTATCTGAAATTCGAAGATTACCGCGATGGAAAAGCGCTGGAAGGAAAGCTGAATGTTTCCGCAGCAGTCGGAAGTGCAGCCGTTTCTATGGTAGAACACATCAAAGCAGCCTGCATTGTGACCCCGACTATGTCTGGTCAGACCGCAAGACTGATTTCCAACCTTCGTCCGAGCGTACCGATTTACGGCGTTACCCCATATGAATGGGCAAGAAGAAAAATGCAGCTCTACTGGGGCGTTCGTCCGGTGACCGGATACGAGGAAGATTCTACGGAGAACATCATTTCCCATGCTATGTATATGGTGCGCCGTGAGGAGCTCGTAGAACGTGGCGATATGGTTATTTTTACGGCCGGAGACCCTGCTACTAACGAGGTGACGGGTGAAGGATATATGACAAACATGCTTCACATTATTCAGGCAAAATAAGCAGAAGAAGGAGACAAAAGAGAATGACGAAGAAGCCTTTTGTAACAAAAGAAAAACTGGAAGAAATCGCAGCAGCAGTACCAACTCCGTTTCACATTTACGATGAAAAAGGAATTCGTGAGAATGCGAAAGCAGTAAAGGAAGCTTTTTCCTGGAATCCGGGATTTCGTGAGTATTTTGCTGTAAAAGCGAACCCAAACCCGACACTGATCAAAATGCTGGGTGAATATGACTGCGGATGCGACTGCTCTTCTTACACGGAGCTGATGCTTTCCGATGCGATGGGATTTGAGAAAGATAAAATCATGTTTTCATCCAACGTAACACCGGCTGCAGAGTATCAACTGGCTGCAGAGCTTGGTGCGATCATTAACCTTGATGATATTACGCATATTGATTTTCTTGAGAAAACATTGGGCTACATTCCGAAGAAAATCTGCTGCCGTTATAACCCGGGCGGACTGTTTAAAATCAGCACCGACATCATGGATAATCCGGGAGATGCCAAATATGGTATGACAACCGAGCAGATTTTTGAGGCATTCCGCATTCTGAAGGCAAAAGGGGCAGAAGAGTTCGGCATCCATTCCTTCCTTGCAAGTAATACCGTAACCAACGATTACTACCCGGTTCTGGCAAAAACACTGTTTGAGCTGGCTGTAAAGCTGCAGAAAGAGACGGGCGTGAAGATTAAATTCATCAATCTTTCCGGCGGTGTCGGAATCCCGTACAAACCGGGTCAGGAAGGCAATGACATCCGCGTGATTGGTGAGGGTGTACATAAAGTGTACGATGAAGTCCTCGTTCCGGCCGGCATGGGCGATGTTGCAATTTACACGGAGATGGGCCGTTTCATGATGGGACCGTACGGCGGACTCGTTACGCGCGCAATCCATCAGAAACACATTTACAAAGAGTATATTGGCTGTGATGCATGCGCGGTCAACCTGATGCGGCCGGCAATGTACGGCGCTTACCACCACATCACGGTGATGGGGAAAGAAGATCAGCCGTGCGACCACAAATATGACGTAACAGGCTCCCTGTGCGAGAACAACGATAAATTCGCGATCGACCGCATGCTTCCGGAAGTGGAAGTCGGAGACCTCCTCTTCATCCACGACACCGGCGCACATGGATTTTCCATGGGATACAACTACAACGGAAAATTAAAATCTGCAGAGGTTCTGTTAAAAGAGGACGGCAGCTTTGAAGTCATCCGCCGCGCAGAAACCCCGAAAGACTACTTCGCTACACTGGATGGAACACCGGAGTATGAAAAGATGTTTGGAAATAAATAAGAGATAACAACAGTAAAACCCCTTTCAAAAAGAACCATGCGGCAGATGGCCGGTTCTTCGAAAGGGGTTTTCTTTCTTTCAAAAGCTGTTTTTTTGAAGGGAAGACAATAAAAAAAGATCTGCATCAACGTTCGTTTTTGCAGATCTTTTTTAGCTATGCCGCTGGCCGGACTCGAACCGGCACGGTTATTCACCGCTTGATTTTGAGTCAAGTGCGTCTACCAATTCCGCCACAGCGGCAGTGTTCGTAATCAGAACAAGATATATTTTACCATAAAAACAAGAAGGACGCAAGAGAAAAAAATGGAATAATTATCATAAAAACTTTCTAAAAAAGATTGACGAAAGGAAAAAATAGAAGTATAGTGTAGATAGTTTAGTACCATACTAAATTTTACATCATAAGTTCAAATAACGATTTATCGAAAACGCCATCGTTAGATGGTCCACAGTGTGTGGAACGAAAACTGTTGTCTTCATAGACAGCAGTTTTTTTGTTGTCTAAAATTAGAAATGAAACATGGTTATGATTCAGTACTGTGAGAACAGCAAGAACCAGGAAGTAGAATTGTTGAAAATAGGAAAGAAAAGATGTAAAAAATCAAAATATATGGTAAAATTAGATAAAATGTAGAAAATGGAGGAAAGAACAGATGAAAGGGGAATATTATCTCGGACTTGATATGGGAAGCAGTTCGGTTGGATGGGCTGTGACAAATGAGAAGTACGAAATTTTGCGCGCACATGGAAAAACACTTTGGGGTGTACGGCTATTTGACAGTGCACAGACTGCAGAAGAGAGAAGAGGGTTTCGGACAGCAAAACGAAGATTGGATCGTCGTAATTGGAGAATAGAATTGCTGCAGAAAATTTTTGCGGAAGAAGTAGAAAAGATAGATGATGGATTTTTTCGCAGAATGAAAGAGAGTCGTTACTGGCCAGAGGATAAGCGTGACAGGCAGGGAAAGTGTCCGGAACTTCCCTATGCATTGTTTGCGGATGATGATTACACAGACAAAGAATATCATAAACAGTTTCCAACCATCTATCATCTGAGAAAATGGTTAATGGAAACTGACGAAACGCCTGATATTCGCCTGATATATCTTGCTCTGCATCATATGATGAAACACAGAGGCCATTTTCTATTAAACGGAAATATCGAACAGGTAAGAGAATTTCAGACAACATTTGAACAGTTCCTTGAAGCAGTGCGGGCAGAAGAACTTGGCTTTTCTTCCGAGATTGGAGTGGAAAGAAGCAAGGAAATAGAGGCAATTTTAAAAGACCGAACATTGACCAAATCTGCGAAAAAGACAAAAGCAGTAAAAGCAATGCGGGCAGAAACATCCTGTGAAAAAGAGTGGCTGGGATTGATTACCGGTGGAACAGCAAAACTGGGAAATCTGTTTGGGGAAAAACAGATGGATACACTGGAACGGCCAAAACTTTGCTTCGCAGATGCAGGTTATGAAGAATACGCTGGAGAGATCGAAGCAGAGCTGGGAGAAAAATATGTATTAATTGAACACGCAAAAGCAGTGTACGATTGGGCTGTTCTGGCTGATATTTTGCAGAACTATTCTTCTCTTTCAGAGGCAAAAGTGGCACTTTATGAAAAGCATAAAAAAGATCTGAAAGATCTGAAAAAGCTGGTCAGAGAGAATCTTTCAAGGGAAGAATATCAGAGACTGTTTGCAAAAAAGGATGAAAAAGCTAATTATTATGCGTATATCAAGGCACCAAAACAATGTAGTCAGGAAGACTTTTACGGTTATCTGAAAAAGAATATTCTGGGCAAGATATCAGATGTGACGAAAGCATCCTGCATGCAGAAGGAAATGGAAATGGGAACGTTTCTTCCGAAACAGACTGTAAAAGACAACAGTGTCATTCCATATCAGATTCATTTATATGAATTAAATGCAATCCTGAAAAATCTGGAAGATAAAGTTCCGCTACTGAAAGAGAATGGAGAGAAGATTCAAAAGATTTTCACATTCCGCATTCCGTACTACGTAGGACCCTTAAACGGAATTCGAAAAAAAGGGGAGAAGAGTAACTGGGCGGTACGAAAAGAAGGCAAAATATATCCATGGAACTTCGATGAGATGGTAGATTTGGAAGCAAGTGCAGAGCAGTTTATTCGAAGAATGACGAATAAATGTACTTATCTGCCAAGTGAAGATGTTTTACCAAAGTATTCTCTGCTGTACAGCAAATACGAAGTTTTAAATGAATTAAATAATCTGCGTTTGGATGGAGAAAAGATATCTGTAGAGCAGAAACAGAAAATATATGAAGAAGTATTCCAGAAAAGCAGAAAGGTTACACAGAAAAAACTGAAAAACTATTTAGTGAAAGAAGGAATTACCGGAAAAGAAGTTGAAATTACCGGAATTGATGGTGATTTCAAGAGTTCTCTTACGGCATACCATGACTTTAAAGAGAAATTAACAAATCTGTCACTGAACCAGGCGGAAAAAGAATGCATCATCCTGAACGTAACGCTGTTTGGAGATGATAAAGCGATACTGAAACAGAGATTAAAGAAACTGTTTCCGGAGTTGACAGAAAAACAAAGAGACAGCATAAGTAAACTGCCGTATCGTGGTTGGGGAAGACTCTCAAAAGTGTTTTTGGAAGAGATGGAAGCACCGGCACCGGAAACGGGAGAGGCATGGTCTATTATTCGGGCTTTGTGGGAGACGAATGACAATCTGATGCAACTGCTTAGCGAAAAATATTTGTTTGCATCGGCAATCGAAGAAAAGAATGGAAACGAACAGAAAAAACGGGATATTTCGTATGAATTAGTCGAGGAGCTTTACGTATCACCGGCAGTGAAGCGGCAGATTTGGCAGAGCCTTTTGATTGTAAAGGAAATCTGTAAAGTGATGGGAAACCCACCGAAACGTGTTTTTATAGAAATGGCAAGAGAAAAAACCGATCAGGGAAGAACCTCTTCAAGAAAAAAGAAACTGCTGGAACTTTATAAAAAATGTAAAGCGGAAGAAAAAGACTGGATAGATGAGATTGAAAAGCGTTCCGATGCGGAAATGAGAAGAGACAAGCTGTATTTGTATTATACGCAAAAAGGAAAATGCATGTATTCCGGTGAAACAATTGAACTGGAGGAATTGTGGGATAATCAGAAGTATGACATTGATCATATTTTTCCACAGTCCAAAGTGATGGATGATAGCCTGGATAACCGGGTACTTGTAAAGAAAAAGTGTAATCAGATGAAAGAGGATAAATATCCGATCGATGAAACAGTTCGGAAAAAAATGCAGCCATTCTGGAAATCTTTAGTGGATGCCGGATTGATCAGTGAAGAAAAATATAAACGGCTGATAAGAGGAAATGGATTTGAACCGTCTGAATTGGCTGGATTTATTTCCAGGCAGCTGGTGGAAACTCGTCAGAGTACAAAAGCGGCAGCAAGTATTCTGCAGCAGGTGATCCCGGATACACAGATTGTTTATGTAAAAGCGCCAACCGTTTCAAAGTTCCGTAAGGATTTTAAATTTCTGAAGGTACGGGAGATGAATGATTATCATCATGCGAAGGATGCTTATTTGAATATTGTCGTGGGCAACGCATATTTTGTAAAATTTACATCAAATCCGATTCACTTCATTAAGGAAAATCCGGGAAGAAGTTATAACCTGAAGAAGATGTTTGAACAGGAAAGAATTGAACGAAACGGAGAAATTGCCTGGGAAAGCGGGAACGGAACCATTGCGACAGTCCGAAAATTTATGGAAAAGAACAACATTCTTGTGACGCGAAGATCGTATGAGGCAACAGGTGCATTGTTTGACCAGCAGATTGTCAAAAAAGGAAAAGGTCAGGTTCCGATCAAGAGCAGTGATGAACGGCTTTGTGATATACAGAAGTATGGAGGATATAACAAAGAGGCGGGAGCTTGCTTTGTACTGGCAGAATCGGAGGGCAAAAAGGGAAAGAAAATACGAACAATCGAGTATGTGCCGATTCGTCTGAAAAAGGAAATTCAGAAGTCAGAAGAAAATATAATTCGGTATCTGGAAGAGGAAAGACAGTTAAAGAATCCGCGAGTGCTGGTGCCGGAAATCAAAATAGATACTCTGTTGTGTGTGGACGGATTTTATATGTGGGTTTCCGGAAGATCAGGAGATCAGCTATTGATGCAAGGTGCAAATCAGCTGGTACTTTCCCAGGAAGAAACGGAAATACTGAAAAAAATAGTACAGTACGTGGAACGTAAAAAACAGAATAAAGAACTGAAAATTTACGATTCCGACCATTTAGAAGAAAAGAAAGTGGTGATGCTGTATGAAACCTTTTTAAATAAATTAACAAATACGGTATATGCAAAAAAACTTGGAGCACAGGCAAAGACATTAACGGAAAAAAGAGAAAAATTTAAAGAATTATGCATAGAAGAAAAGTGTATCGTTTTGTATGAAATTTTACATTTTTTCCAGTGCCAGAGTGTTACCGCTGATTTGAAATTAATTGGAGGATCTGGAAGAGCAGGAATTTTGTATCTCAACAAAAATATAACCGATTGCAGTCGAATCGAAATGATTCATCAATCGCCAACCGGTATCTACGAGCAGGCAGTAGACCTGAATGCATTATGAGCTGGCGGATTGTGGTTATTTCCAAACGGGCAAAGCTGGACTATCAGCTTGGTTATCTTGTGGTGCGAAATGAGGAAGTAACAAAAATACATTTAAGTGAAATCTCAACCATTCTGATTGAGTCAACGGCAGCAACAGTCACAACAAGTCTGCTGGCAGAGCTGACCAAAAAGAAAATAAAAGTGATTTTTTGCGATGAAAAGAGAAATCCATCGTCGGAACTGGTTGGGTATTACGGAAGTCATGATACCAGCAATAAAATCAGAAAGCAGATTCAGTGGAGCCGGCACAGTAAAGAAGCGATCTGGACAGAGATTGTGACGGAAAAAATACGAAAACAGAAGGAACTGTTAAAAAATCTGGGAAAGGAAGAAGCGGGTCTGTTAGAAGCATATTTACAGGAGATTGGCTGGAACGATGAGACAAACCGGGAAGGGCATGCGGCAAAGGTATATTTTAATGCGTTGTTCGGTATGACATTTACCAGAACTGCGGATTGTCCGGAAAATGCAGCGCTGAATTACGGATATAGCATTTTGTTGTCTGCGTTTGCGAGAGAAATTGTAGCGAGCGGTTATATTACACAGCTCGGACTCTTTCATGATAATATGTTTAATCAGTTTAATCTGGCGTCCGATTTGATGGAACCGTTCCGTGTCCTGATTGACCGGGAAGTAATCCAAATGCAGAGGAAAGAATTTACGCATGAGGAAAAAATACAGTTGGTCAATGTATTAAACAACGAAGTCATGATAGACGGGAAAACACAGTATGTGAATAATGCCATAAAAATTTACTGTAAAAGTGTATTTGATGCCTTAAATGAGAATGACAGTGCATTGATCCGGTTTTACGGCCTATGAGTTATCGTTTTATGAGAGTATTGGTACTGTTTGATCTTCCGGTGCTGACGGGCGATCAGAGAAGAGAATATGCGAGATTTCGAAAGTTTTTATTGAAAAGCGGATTCCTGATGCTCCAGGAATCCGTATACTGTAAGCTTGCGTTAAATACAACTGCAGTGAATGGAATCGTGGATCAGATTCATAAAAATAAGCCGGAAGAAGGCCTGGTACAGCTTTTAACGGTGACTGAGAAGCAGTATGCGAAAATGGATCTGATTGTTGGGAACGTAAAGAGTGAAGTGTTGAATACGGATGAAAGGCTGGTGATTTTATGAAACTGGTACATGTGGACTTGGAAAAACCTATTGCGATTCATCGGAACTGTCCCACGGAATGGATTATAGAATCATCGGAGCTGTTTTTAAAATATGTGGGGCAGCTGCAAAAACAAAATCAGGGAGAGGAGGGAAATTTCGTACTTTCTAAAGCTGACACAGAGCTGAATATGAAAAGAGATGTGGAATTGATATTAACGCCATTTTCTCTTGATTTTGCGGATCACAGAATACAAAAACGGTTATTTACAGAGCTGGTCAAAAGTGCGCAAAATGAAGAAATGTTTCTGGAAACACAGAGAATTATTGCGGAACTGAAGAAATACATCTATCAATTGGAAGCTGCCAGTGGGTACGAATTGGAACAAAATGAGGAAATCGATTTGAGCGCACTCCTAAAATTGATGGGAGTTCAGACAGAAACCGAAAAAGAGATGGGGCTTCTGGAAAAATTGACGCAATATATCAAAGTTATGGCCGAACTTCTCCAAAAAGAACTGGTGATTCTGATAAATATTCGGTCCTATCTGAACGAAACACAAATAAACAAACTCTCCCAAATGGCATGCTACTATGAAATATCCTTGCTTTTCATAGAAAATATACAAAGGGACTTTTCGAATCAGAGAGAATATTATATAATTGACAAAGATGGATGTGATGTCTATTAATATCCATCGGATGTTTGAGTACCTGTTTTGTGCAGATGAAAGCAGTTCATTTTTAAATTTGAGGTTTGAGAATGATGTAAAAATGTATGGTACTCAAACTGATAGATTGCCATACCTAATACCTCCATGGTTTGAGAATGATGTAAAAATGTATGGTACTCAAACAGGTTCTAATATTATTCCACTTGCAGGAAAGTTTGAGAATGATGTAAAAATGTATGGTACTCAAACTGAGGACGATTTCTATTCTGCAGGCATGAAGTTTGAGAATGATGTAAAAATGTATGGTACTCAAACACCCTGTCCAGAAAAGCCTTCATCGACGATGTTTGAGAATGATGTAAAAATGTATGGTACTCAAACATCAGGAACAAACGTGAAAGTCGAAAACCAGTTTGAGAATGATGTAAAAATGTATGGTACTCAAACTACTGTATATGGTGCGAATGATGGTTTTAAGTTTGAGAATGATGTAAAAATGTATGGTACTCAAACCTGAAAACGTCATATGACGGCGTAAAAGACGTTTGAGAATGATGTAAAAATGTATGGTACTCAAACACGATTTGAGCGCGTAAATGACAGCTTCTAGTTTGAGAATGATGTAAAAATGTATGGTACTCAAACCGCTCGCTGCTCACTATCCATCACCGCCTGTTTGAGAATGATGTAAAAATGTATGGTACTCAAACTTTCCACCTCCCCTAAATCTGTAAGTAATGGTTTGAGAATGATGTAAAAATGTATAGTACTCAAACATTTTCAGGGCAAATTCTGCTAAATCGTACGTTTGAGAATGATGTAAAATTTATTTTTGTGAACAACAAGAATAGATAATTCAAAATGAAATATTCAGAAGACAGTATGAAATCGACTTAATTGTCTTTTTCTTGCTGTCTTTTTCCTTGTCTCAAAGCGCCGCACCATGTATAATAAAACCACAAGAATTTCATTTCATAGTTTTTACAGGAGGAACCTGAATCATGATCCTTGCAATAGACATCGGCAACACGAACATCGTCCTTGGGTGTGTGGAAGGGAAAAAAACATACTTTATCGAAAGACTCTCCACGGACAAGGCAAAAACAGAGCTGGAATACGCAGTCAGCCTGAAAAATGTACTGGAACTGTATGAGATTCCGGTGGAGCAGATCGAAGGAGGTATCATCTCTTCCGTTGTTCCGCAGGTGACAGAGCTCTGCCGGAGTGCGGCAGAAAAAGTGATTAAAAAGCCGGTCAAAGTTGTCGGCCCCGGTGTGAAGACCGGACTTAATATCAAACTGGACGACCCCGCAACGGCAGGAAGCGATCTTGTTGTTGTAGCAGTAGCAGCGCTGAATGAATACACATGTCCGCAGATTCTTATCGATATGGGAACTGCCACGACGATGAGTGTACTTGATCAGAAAGGAAGCTTCATCGGAGGCGTGATTCTTCCGGGACTTCGTACTTCGCTGGATGCTCTCGTATCAAATGCCGCGCAGCTTAGCCAGACCAGTCTGACAGCACCGAAAAAAGTCATTGGCAAAAATACGCTGGACTGTATGAAAGGCGGTATGATTTATGGAAACGCTGCCAGCATCGACGGCATGATCGAACGGATGGAAGAAGAACTTGGCTGCAAATGCACGATTGTGGCTACCGGAGGTCTGGCGAAAGCTGTGATTCCGCACTGCAGACATGACATCATCATCGATGAGAATCTGCTCCTGAAAGGTCTTCAGATCATCTACGAGAAAAACAGGTAGGGAAACCGTTTGTTGACAAAGTTTGCGAATTGTTATAACATATGTATAACAAAACGATACGAGAAAGCAGGGTGTAACTATGTATTATGAGACAATACAGATCGATTTCAACAGCGATGAAGCGATCTATATCCAGCTGAGAAATCAGATTATTCTGGGTATTGCCACTTCCAGAATTCAGGAAGGAGATACTCTACCTTCGGTAAGACAGCTCGCAGACAATATCGGTATCAACATGCATACCGTAAATAAGGCCTACAGCGTACTCCGGCAGGAGGGGCTTCTTTCGATTGACCGAAGAAAAGGAGCCGTTATCTCTATCGATGCGGATAAACTGTATGCCATGCAGGAACTGCGCGAAGATCTGCAGGTGATTCTTGCAAAAGCCGTCTGCAAAAATATATCAAAAGAAGAAGTACATCAGCTTGTAGATGAAATTTACAGCAATTACGCAGACGAAACATGAAGGAGACAATAGTATTATGAGAGAAGGATATACCAGTCAGGCAAAAAAAGCACTGGCATATGCGGTTAGGACAGCTGAAAAATGTGGACATAATTACGTAGGAACCGAACACCTTCTGATCGGACTTCTGAACGTGGAGGATGGCACAGCAGGCATGGTGCTTTCTGAGTTTCACGTAGATGCCGGACAGCTTACCGAACTGATTGACCGTCTGATTGCACCAGGCGGAAACACCGTGACCGAATCCCGACCGGGCTATACTCCGCGGGTACGCAGAGTGCTTGAAAATGCAGAAGCGGAGGCAGCGCGTTTTAAGAGCAGAGCTGTGGGAACCGAGCATCTGCTGATCGCAATCTTAAAAGAAAGTGACTGTGTTGCTACCCGTTTGCTTTTTACCATGGGGATCAACATTCAGAAACTATATGGAGCAATCCTTACTGCCATGGGCGAGGCACCGCTGCAGGGCGGTGCAAGCGGAAATGCAAATACCGGCCGCGGACCGCAGACAAGAGGTGGAGCGCAGACCAGCGAAACGCCGGCACTGGACCAGTACAGCCGGGATCTAACTGAGCTTGCGCGCGAAGGAAAACTCGATCCGGTTGTCGGCCGTGGGCAGGAAATTGAGCGTGTCATTCAGATCTTAAGTCGCCGGACAAAAAACAACCCGTGTCTGATCGGAGAGCCGGGTGTCGGAAAAACGGCGATTGCGGAAGGTCTGGCGCAGCGGATTGCCCTTGGCATTGTGCCGGAAACGATCCGCGATAAGCGAGTTGTTGTCCTTGACCTTTCCGGAATGGTAGCCGGAAGCAAATACCGCGGTGAGTTCGAAGAACGTATCAAACGTGTCGTCAAGGAAGTGACGGACAATGAAAATATTCTGCTGTTCATCGATGAACTTCACACCATCATCGGGGCCGGCGGTGCAGAGGGAGCACTCGATGCATCCAATATCTTAAAACCGTCCCTTTCCCGCGGAGAAATTCAGCTCATCGGTGCAACCACGCTCGAAGAATACCGTAAATACATCGAAAAAGATGCCGCATTGGAGCGCCGTTTCCAGCCGGTGAAAGTAGAAGAACCGACAGAAAGCGAAGCACTTGATATCTTAAAAGGCCTGCGCCCATACTACGAACGCCACCACGGCGTGGAAATCACCGATGAAGCACTGGAAGCAGCCGTAAAAATGAGCGTCCGCTACATCAACGACCGTTTCCTGCCGGATAAAGCCATCGATCTGATCGATGAGGCATCCGCAGGCGTACAGCTCGCCGGCTACCAGGTGCCGGACAACATGGCAAAAGAGGAGCAGACACTGTTCGAAGTACAGAAAGAAAAAGAATCCGCGATCAGTACCGGCGATTTTGAGCAGGCAAAAGAACTGCAGGCGCGCCAGCAGGAGCTCGAAAAAGATCTGGAGCAGATCCGAAAACGCTTTGAACGCCGTTGCAAAAACAAAAAACTGCAGGTAACAGAAGAAGAAATCGCAAAAACCGTATCCACCTGGACGAAAATTCCGGTACAGCGTCTCGCGGAAGGAGAATCGAAACGTCTGGCAAGACTGGAGCAGACACTCCATAAACGCGTTGTCGGCCAGGAAGAAGCCGTGACAGCTGTGGCAAAAGCCGTAAAACGAGGCAGAGTCGGATTAAAAGACCCGAACCGTCCGACAGGATCCTTCCTGTTTCTTGGACCGACCGGTGTCGGAAAAACAGAACTTTCCAAAGCACTCGCCGAGGCAGTTTTCGGTACAGAGCAGGCCCTGATCCGCGTTGATATGTCGGAATACATGGAGAAACACAGCGTTTCCAAGCTGATCGGTTCCCCTCCGGGATACGTTGGCTACGAGGAAGGCGGCCAGCTCTCTGAAAAAGTGCGCCGCAACCCGTACAGTGTGATCCTGTTTGACGAGATCGAAAAAGCGCACCCGGATGTCTTCAACATTCTGCTGCAGGTGCTTGATGATGGCCATATCACCGACGCGCAGGGCAGAAAAGTTGATTTCAAACAGACCTGCATTATCATGACATCCAATGCCGGAGCACAGAACATTGTAGCGCCGAAACGCCTTGGATTCCTTTCGACAGAAGATGAGCGGAAAGACTACGAATACATGAAGGGCCAGGTGATGGAAGAAGTCAAACGGATGTTTAAGCCGGAATTCCTGAACCGAATCGACGAGATTATTGTATTCCATCAGCTTACCAAGGCGGATATGAAGAAGATTCTGCAGATTCTGCTCAAAGATCTGGAGCGCCGCTGCAAGGAGCAGATGGACATTGAATTGAAAGTCCGTGACACCGTGAAAGAATATCTCGTGGAAAACAGCTTCGACAGCAAGTACGGTGCCCGCCCGTTAAAACGCGCGATCCAGAGCAAAATTGAGGATCCGCTCGCAGAAGCCATCCTGAACGGAGAAGTGAAAAAAGGCGATACCGTTGCGGCTGGAATGAATAAGAAAGAGATTACATTTAAGGTTCTTGAGAAAAAATAATATAAAATTCCATAAATTATATGGTAAAATCTTTTTGATTATGGTATGATTTTCACAAAGAAACGAAACACCACAAAAGACAAGACCAGGAGGGCATTTACAAATGTCAGTAGTAAAAGAATTAATCCGCACAGAGGCAGACGGAGGCATCAGCTTCGGAGATTATGAGCTTGCGGCAAAGGCAAAAAAATCTGATTTTGAGCACAGAGGAGATCTGTATAAAGTAAAAACCTTTAAGGAAATCACAAAGCTGGAGAGAAACGGACTGTTCGTATACGAATCCGTTCCGGGAACCGCAGTTACCGATCTGAACGTATTCGACGACGGCATGACCTTCAAAGTAGAAGGACCGGAGGATGCACAGATCACCGTTGAAATGGAAGCAGAGACCGAATACAAGGTGCTGCTCGACGGCGTAAACGTTGGCCACATGACCACAAATCTCGGCGGAAAACTTTCCTTCAGCGTAGAGCTGGAAAAAGCAGAGGATGTAGCAGTAGAAATCGTAAAAGCATGATGAAATAAGAAAAGAAGGCTGTCGCAGAACGTGTGCGGCAGCTTTTTTTGACAATTATAAGGGAGACACAACTATGGCAAAAGCAAAAAAAACAGCCTTTTTCTGCCAGAACTGCGGATATGAGTCAGCAAAATGGATGGGCCAGTGTCCGGCGTGCAGAGAATGGAACACGTTTGTGGAGGAACCGATGGCGGCCAAAACACCGGCGGGAAACCAGGGGCTCGGAAGCCACAGCGCAGCGGGCAGAAAGCCGGTGCATCTGACGGAAATTTCAACAGGAAAAGAAGAGCGTATCCCGACGGGAATCGGAGAACTCGACCGGGTGCTCGGCGGAGGAATTGTGCCGGGTTCCCTGACACTGGTCGGCGGCGATCCGGGAATTGGAAAATCCACACTCCTTCTGCAGGTGTGCCGCATGCTGTCCACAGCAGGACATCAGGTTTTATACATTTCCGGCGAGGAGTCCCTGCGCCAGATCAAACTGCGCGCCGTGCGGATCGGAGAATTTAATGAAAATCTGTCCTTGCTCTGTGAGACGAATCTTGACATTATCCGCGCCGTCATGGAAAAAGAGAAGCCGGAGATTGCCGTCATCGACTCGATCCAGACCATGTATAACGAAGAGGTCAGCTCCGCGCCGGGCAGTGTATCCCAGGTCCGGGAATCGACGAATGTGCTGATGCAGATTGCAAAGGGAATGGGAATTTCGATCTTTATCGTCGGTCATGTGACAAAAGACGGTAATGTGGCCGGCCCACGTGTGCTGGAACACATGGTAGATACCGTGCTGTACTTCGAGGGCGACCGTCATGCGTCCTACCGGATTCTGCGCGGCGTCAAAAACCGTTTTGGTTCTACAAATGAGATCGGCGTCTTCGAAATGCAGACAGAGGGACTCGTGGAAGTGAAAAATCCATCGGAATACATGCTGAACGGACGGCCGGAGGGAGCTTCCGGTTCGGTTGTCGCATGCTCCATGGAGGGAACGCGCCCGATCCTGATCGAGATTCAGGCACTGGTCTGCCACAGTAATTTCGGAATCCCGCGCCGCACCGCAGCAGGATGCGATTTCAACCGTGTGAACCTGCTGATGGCAGTGCTGGAAAAACGCGCAAGAGTCAATCTTTCGACAAGCGATGCCTACGTCAACATCGCAGGCGGAATCAAGATGAATGAGCCGGCGATTGATCTTGGCATCGCACTTGCCGTCGTATCGAGCTACAAAGATCAGGTGATCGATGAGAAAACGGTCGTATTTGGCGAGGTCGGCTTAAGCGGTGAGGTCCGCGCCGTCAGCATGGCGGAACAGCGTGTACTGGAAGCAAAAAAACTGGGCTTCGAGCGGGTGATTTTACCTGCTGTCTGCATGAAGTCCGTGGAGAAAATCGGTGGAATCGCACTGATTCCGGTGGAAAATATTCAGGATGCGATTCTGCGCGTGGGGAAAAATTAGAAGGAAGTTGTGGAAAAAGGACCGGCGTGTGATGCGTACGGTCTTTTTTAAAAAATTCAGATAAAATATAAAATATGCAGAATTAACTATATTTTTCTAAAAATAAGAA
>NZ_QUGU01000011.1:0-143238 GCF_003479185.1 Blautia sp. AF17-9LB | reverse complement strand
GTGGGGGAAAAGCCTGAGATGATATCAGGGGCTTACCTATCACTATAAAACTCTGATTTTGTCCTCATGCTCAATCAGGCACAGGGCGACCGGGCTATCCTTGCAAAGCAGTTAAATATCAGCCCACAGCAGATGAAGTATGTAACCCACACCGAAGCAGGCGAGGGACTTATCTTTTATGGGAATGTGGTGCTTCCCTTTGTAGACCATTTCCCGAAAGATACCGAGCTTTACCGCATTATGACGACGAAGCCGGAGGAAGTGAGCAGCCTATGAAACAGTTAAAACCACGCGATAAAATCACGCAGAAAATGACCCGCGACGGTGCGGTGGAAATCAATGAAACACAGCAGACTGCCGAGCGTATCAGCAGCCGGGAAGCAGACAGCGACTTTTCACAGCCGGACACCGCTACCGCAGAGCGTGTCATGGAACACCTTGACGCAGCCCATACCCGAAAGGCAAGCAAAAAGGCAGTCAAGAAAGCACAGGAAGCGGCTGTTTTGCGTACTTCCACCTCACGCTTGCAGTTTACCGACGAGGAACGGGAAACGCCAAAACTGCAACCCTACATCAAAAAATCGGAAAAAGCAGCCGACAAACTGGACGCAGCAAAGGCAGCTCTCCCGAAGCAGAAGAAACTTGTAAAAGAGCGCACCTTTGAGGAAACCGCCGGAAAGGCAAAGACCCGTTTACGCTTTGAAGAACAGGAAAAGCCGATACCCGGCGGCAAAGCCCACAGTAACCCGTTATCCCACCCCGCGCAGGAAGCGGGTATTTTTGTTCACAACAAAATCCATAGCGTCGAGAAAGATAATTCCGGTGTGGAGGGCGCGCACAAATCGGAGGAACTTGCCGAGCGCGGCGCAAGGTACGGGACAAGAAAATTAAAACAGGGCTACCGCAGCCATAAGCTGAAACCCTACCGGGAAGCGGCAAAGGCAGAACAGGCAGCGTTTAAGGCAAACGTCAATTTTCAGTATCACAAAGCCTTGCAGGAGAACCCGCAGCTTACAAGCAATCCCTTTTCACGGTTCATGCAGAAACAGAAAATCAAACGCCAGTATGCAAAAACCGTAAAGAAAAGCGGCGCAGCCACCGCCAAAGCTGCCGCCGGAGCGTCCCAAACAGCAGCAAAGAAAGCGGCTGCCTTTGCAGGACGACACCCGGCAGGCGTGATAATCGCTATCGCCGCGCTGCTTCTGTTCATCATGGTATCCGTAGGGCTTTCCTCTTGTGGGGCAATGTTTTCCGGCAGCATGAACAGCGTGTTAGGGACTTCCTACACGTCCGAGGACAGCGACCTTGTGGCAACGGAACAGAGCTATGCTGCAATGGAAAATGAGCTGCAACAGGAAATTGACAATATCGAAAGCACCCACAGCGGCTATGATGAATACCGCTATGACCTTGATACTATCGGGCATAACCCCCACGAATTAGCGTCGTACTTGACTGCCCTTTTGCAGAGTTACACCCCGCAGAGCGCACAGGCAGAGCTAAAACGGCTGTTCGGCTTACAGTACACCTTGACGCTGACGGAAGAAATCGAGATACGCACCACCACCGACGAGGAGGGCAACGAGGAAGAATACGAATACCGTATCTTAAATGTGAAACTGACAAACAAGCCGATTGCTTCCCTTGCGGAAGAACTGCTGAACCCACAGCAGTTTGAAATGTTCAAGGTGTACTTACAGACACAGGGCAACAAACCGTTGATTTTTGGCGGCGGCTCTCCCGACGGAAGCCCGTCCGAGGATTTAAGCGGCGTGGAGTTTGTAAACGGCACACGTCCCGGAAACCCGGAGCTTATGGAGCTTGCAAAACAGCAGGTCGGAAACGTGGGCGGCTACCCTTACTGGTCTTGGTACGGCTTTAACAGCCGCGTGGAATGGTGCGCCTGCTTTGTGTCATGGTGCTACAATCAAGCCGGAAAAAGCGAACCCCGCTTTGCGGGCTGCGAATGGCAGGGCGTTCCTTGGTTCCAGTCAAGGGGACAATGGGGCGCACGCGGCTATGAGAATATCGCACCGGGCGACGCTATCTTTTTCGACTGGGATTTAGACGGCGTTGCCGACCATGTGGGGCTTGTGCTTGGCAGGGACGGAAGCCGCGTCTATACCGTTGAGGGCAATTCCGGCGACGCCTGCAAGATTAAAAGCTATGACCTCAACTATCAATGTATCAAAGGCTACGGGCTGATGAACTGGTAAGCAGCCCCGAAAAGAAAGGAGAATTTATTTTATGGCAAACAACAAAATCGACCGTATCAATAAGGAAATCGCAAAGACCCGCGAGAAAATCACAGAGTATCAGAACAAGTTAAAAGGACTGGAAGCGCAGAAAACCGAAGCGGAAAACCTTGAAATCGTGCAGCTTGTACGCGCTATGCGACTTACCCCGCAGGAATTAAATGCTATGCTGTCCGGCGGCGGTATTCCCGGCATGAACGCCGCACCCGCTACCGAAGCGGCAGACTACGAAGAACAGGAGGACAATGCAGATGAAAAATAAACTCAAACAGACCATGACTGCCCTTTGTGCCGCCCTTATCCTTATGGGCGGTTTTTCTGTCCCTGCCTATGCACAGGGAACAGCCGCAGAGCCACCCACAGAGGACGCGACCAACGACAGCAATGTAGTGGTGGAAGAACCGGAAACGCCGCCCCTTACCCCAAAGGGCAACGCAACACTGGTGGACGATTTCGGCGGCAATAAGCAGCTTATCACTGTTACCACCAAAGGCGGCAACTACTTTTATATCCTCATTGACCGGGCAGCCGAGGGGGAACAGACCGTACATTTCCTTAATCAAGTGGACGAAGCCGACCTTATGGCACTGACCGAAACCGGGGAAGCCACGAAAAAGCCGGAAGTCTGCAACTGTACGGAAAAATGCGAAGTCGGAAAGGTAAATACGTCCTGCCCGGTATGTGCAACTACTCTGACAGGCTGCACAGGCAAGGAACCCACGCCAACACCCACCGAGCAGCCGGAAGAACCCAAAGAAAAAGACGGCAATCCCGGCGCGGTGCTTGCCTTAGTCCTCTTTGTGCTGCTTGGTGGCGGCGCGGCGTTCTACTACTTTAAGTTTGTAAAACCGAAGCATAACGTGAAAGGAAGCACCGACCTTGAAGATTTTGACTTTGAGGATTACGACGAGGACGAGCCGGAAGCAGATACCGGGGAAGTTTCCAAAGAGGAAGAAACGGAGGACGAGGAAGTATGACCCTGTTTACCGACAATCCCTTTGAAAAGATGATGATACAGAAGCCGGACTATGGCAAACGGGAAAAATCCCCGCCGGAGCTTTCTTCCCCACGCTGCGCGGGCTGCCCTTACAAGGGGCAGTCCCCTTGTGTGGGGTACTGTATGAGAAAACTGGAAAACAAACGACAGACCGAACGATAAAAGGAGGAATTATCATTGATTTTAGTTATCGCAGAAAAGCCCAGTGTGGCACAGACAATCGCTGCCGTACTTGGGGCAAAGGAAAAGAAAGACGGATTTCTCACAGGAAGCGGCTATATCGTTTCTTGGTGCGTGGGACATTTGGTAGGGCTTTCCGAAGCTGCCGCCTACGGGGAGCAGTATAAAAAGTGGAGCTATGACAGCTTACCGATTTTGCCGCAGGAATGGAAGTACACCGTTGCTTCTGACAAGGAAAAGCAATTCAAGACCTTAAAGGAACTTATGCACCGGGCAGACGTTTCCGAAGTCGTCAATGCCTGCGACGCGGGGCGCGAGGGAGAACTCATTTTCCGTTTTGTCTACGAAGTTGCCGGGTGCAGGAAGCCCACGCGCCGCTTGTGGATTTCCTCAATGGAAGAAGCTGCTATCAAAGAGGGCTTTTCTCATCTGAAGAACGGCGAAGCATACGACGCGCTCTTTGCTTCCGCATTATGCAGGGCAAAGGCTGACTGGCTAATCGGTATCAACGCCACCCGTCTTTTTTCTGTCCTTTACAACCATACCTTGAATGTGGGACGCGTACAGACCCCGACCTTAAAAATGCTTGTTGACCGGGACGCGGCGATTACCACGTTCAAGAAAGAAAAATACTATCATGTGCGCCTGTCCTTATCCGGCGCGGAAGCTGCAAGCGAAAAACTGTCTGACCGTTCCGAAGCTGACAGGCTGAAAGCTGCTTGTGAAGCGTCAAAAGCAGTCTGTACTTCCCTTGTGAAAGAGAAAAAGACCGCAGCCCCGCCGAAGCTCTTTGACCTTACTTCTTTGCAGAGGGAAGCAAACCGCCTGTTCGGATATACCGCAAAGCAGACCCTTGACCTTGCACAAGCCCTGTATGAAAAGCGTTTGCTTACTTATCCGAGAACCGACAGCGCATTTCTGACCGACGACATGGGCGACACAGCGGCGGGCATTATCAAGCTGCTTTGTGGGAAATTTTCTTTTATGGCGGGCATGGACTTTGCGCCGGAGCTTGCAAAAGTGCTGAACAGTAAAAAGGTATCAGACCACCATGCCATTATCCCGACTATGGAGCTTGCAAAGACCGACCTTGCCGCGCTGCCGGAAAGCGAAAGGAATATCCTTACCCTTGCCGGGGCGCGTCTGCTCATGGCGACCGCCGCAGTACATACCTTTGAAGCGGTTACGGCTACATTTGAATGTGCCGGACAGTCCTTTACCGCAAAGGGAAAAACAGTGCTGTACGACGGTTGGAAAGAGATTGACCGCCGTTACCGGGCAGCCTTAAAGAACAAGCCCGAAACGGACGACGCAGACAGCGACACAGAAAAGACCCTGCCGCCATTTACCGAGGGACAGACCTTTGAAAATCCGGCGGCAACGGTAACGGAACATGACACAACACCGCCAAAACCTCACAACGAAGCGTCGCTGCTCTCTGCTATGGAGCACGCCGGAAGCGAGGACACCGACCCGGACGCAGAACGCAAAGGGCTTGGAACTCCCGCCACCCGCGCCGCCGTCATTGAAAAACTGGTAAAGGGCGGTTTTGTGGAGCGAAAAGGCAAGCAGCTACTTCCCACAAAGGACGGTATCAACCTTGTGTGCGTCCTGCCGGACACCTTGACAAGCCCGCAGCTTACCGCAGAATGGGAAAACAATCTGACACAGATTGCAAAAGGCAAGGCAGACCCCGCCGCATTTATGGAGGGTATTGAGAATATGGCGCGGGAACTGGTAAAGACGTACCCGTTTCTTTCTGATGATAAAGCGCAGATGTTCAAGCCGGAACGGGAAGCGTTGGGAAGCTGCCCCCGCTGCGGTTCTCCTGTCTATGAGGGCAAGAAGAATTACTATTGCAGCAATAAGGAATGTATCTTTACCATGTGGAAAAATGACCGTTTCTTTGAAGAACGAAAAGTAACCTTTACCCCGAAGATTGCCGCCGCGCTCTTACAATCCGGCAAGGTAAATGTGAAAAAGCTCTATTCCCCAAAGACGGGCAAGACCTACGACGGAACTATCGTATTGGCTGATACGGGCGGGAAATATGTCAACTACCGGGTGGAGCTTCCGAAGAAAAAATAACTGAATAGCAAGCATAGGAAAAGAGTACCCTTTTCCGTAAAATTCCTGCTTTCTCTACCGAGAACGGCGGGGATTTTTGCTTGTTGGGAAGTTTCCCAAACCCTCTGAAATCTTGAAAAAATATCTAAACTCTTTGGCAAAAACGCGGGCGCGGGGTACTGAATGATGAAACTGGAAAGCGCAGCGTCCGCGCTGCCTTTGGGAAAGGAGGTTACACATGGCAAATTTACGGGACACCGTAAAAGACTATCAAGAAGAATTAAGGGACGGTATCGCTTGGGTGGCGTTTTGGAAAACGGGACGTTCTTGGAACGCGGAATATTTCCACCTTGAAATGGGCGATATTCTCTACCCGGAGGACAGAAGCCGCATGGAAGAAATCAAACAGGCTGACCCTGCCGCCGTTGTGGTAAACGGCTATTATTCCGGCTATCTTGGCGAGGACAGGAACCTTGACGAACTGACCGCCGGGGTGCGCCGCCACTACGAAAACGGATATAGCAATATCGGGGAATTTATCGAAGCCCACGACGACAGGCTGCCGCCGGAGCTTATCGAGGAAGCAAGAGCCGCCGCCCACGCTGCGGGGCTGCCTTTTTCTGAAAAAGCCTACCGGGGCGGCGAAGAACCCGACCCCTATCTATTTGACGGGAGCATGAGCATGGAGGACTACGAGCTTATGCACCGCATGATTGAGAAAGAAAGGAGTGAGCGCATGGAAGAAACGATTTTAAGCGGGTATCTTTCTAATCTTGGAAAGTACACCGAGGGCAGACCTGCGGGCGAATGGGTATCATTCCCCACGACTGCTGAACATTTGAAAGAAGTCTTTGACCGTATCGGGATAGACGGCAAAAACTACGGGGAGCTGCACATCACAGAATATCAGTCCTCTATTCCGGGACTGGCAGGGAAATTGACCGAGCTTGAAAGCCTTGACGAACTGAACTATTTGGGCGAGCTTTTGAAAATGCAGTTTGACGACGACCGGGAAAAATTTGCTGCGGCTATCACATACGGCGACCATACAAGGGACTTGCAGGACATTATAAACCTTGCACAAAATCTTGACTGTTACTGGATTTATTCGTCCGTAAAAACCGAGGAAGATTACGGGCATTATCTGATTGAAGAACTGGACGAGTTGGAGCTGCCGGAAGAAGCAAAAAACTATTTTCTCTATGAGGAATACGGGCGGGACGCTGCTATCAATGACGGGGGCAGATTTACCGAGCAGGGATATATCTACAACAACCGCAACACCTTTACACAGTGGTATGACGGACGGGACGTGCCGGAGGAATATCGGGTAACACCGCAGCCGCCAGTACAGGAAAAGGAACAGGCAGACCTTGACGCTGCCGCAGCCATACCGACCACTGCCACAGAGCAGCCCCCGGTTCTCCCGATTATCCTATCTTCCGAAAAGCCCGCCAACAAAATGAAAGAGATTACCGACCGACTGGAACAGGGCATTTTGGGGATTTATGAAAGCGACCGTTACGCCGACTATCTGCGTACTATGTCTAAATTCCATGATTACAGCCTAAACAATACAATCCTTATCGCCATGCAGGGCGGCAACCTTGTAAAAGGCTATAAACAATGGGAAAAGGAATTTGACCGCCATGTAAAGCCGGGGGAAAAAGCTATCAAGATAATTGCGCCCGCGCCCTTTACCGTTAAGAAACAGGTGGAAAAAATCGACCCGGACACGCAAAAGCCTGTTTTCGATAAGAACGGGAAAGCCGTTACCGAGGAAAAGGAAATCCAAATCCCCGCCTTTCGTGTGGTATCTGTTTTTGACGTGTCGCAGACCGAGGGTAAGGAGTTGCCCGACCTTGGGATAAAGGAGCTTACGGGCGACGTGGAACAGTATCAGGATTTTTTCGCTGCCCTTGAAAAAACTTCCCCCTTTGCTATGGGATTTGAAGCACTAAGCGGCAGTATAAAAGGACGCTGCAATTATGAGGAAAAGTGTATTCTCATCAACGAGGGCATGGATGAATTGCAGAATATCAAGACCGCTATCCATGAAATTGCCCATGCGACACTCCATGACATAGACAAAGACGCGCCGGAACGTCCCGACCGCCGCACCCGCGAGGTACAGGCAGAAAGCGTCGCCTATGCCGTTTGCCAACACTACGGGCTTGATACGTCGGACTATTCCTTTGGATATATCGCCGGGTGGAGCAGCGGAAAAGAACTTGCAGAACTGAAAGGCTCTCTTGAAACAATCCGCAGCACCGCCGCAAGTCTGATTGATACCATAGACGGACATTTTGCAGAAATCCAAAAGGCACAGGATAAGGAACAGACCACCGAACAGGCACAGACCCCACAGGAAGCTACCATACAGCCCGAAGCAGAAGCAGCCGCGCCGGAGCTTCCCGAAGAAACAGCCCCGGTACAGGAAAAAGAAGCACAGACCGAGCCGGAAGCTGATACAGGCGCAAGCAGCGAAGCACCACAGCCGGAACAAGCTGCACCCGCCGCACCTTATTACACAATCAACGAAGCTGCCGCCAAACGTGCAAAGGACGCAAACAGTTTTTCCGATTATAAGCAAGGCAGCGCGACGGCTGAATACAGGCACTATGTAGATGAAGCCGTACAGCTTGCAGAAAGGCAGAAACAGCGGGTAGACCCGATGTACCATGAGAAAATCGACAGCCTGCTTGACACCTACGCCCGGAAACTGGCGGCGAACATGAACAAAGGCTATGAGATTGACGCGCGTGTTCCCTCTATCCTCATTGCGGGCGGCTCTAACTTCCCCACAAGGAAGAAAGAAAAGCAGAACGCAGCCCGCGACAGCAATTACCGGGAATGGCAGGACATACAAGGACTTCTTGATAAAATCCGCAGTACCGGCATGGGCGGTATCAGTGCAGACGACCCACAGGCAGTACAGAAGTTAGAAAAGAAACTGGAAAGCCTTGAAAAATCACAGGAAACCATGAAAGCCGTAAACGCCTATTACCGTAAGCACAAGACCCTTGACGGCTGCCCGCATTTGTTGCCGGAACAGCTTGAAAAATTAAAAGCGGACATGGCGAGCAGTTGGCATTTGGGGGACAAGCCCTTTGCGACTTGGGCGTTATCCAACAACAGCGCGGAAATCCGGCGCGTGAAAGACCGTATCAAATCCCTTTCACAGCAAAAAGAAATCGGTTTTGTGGGTTGGGAATTCGACGGCGGCAAGGTGGAAGCAAACACCGAAGCGAACCGTCTGCAAATCTTCTTTGAGGATAAGCCGGACGAAGCTACGCGGGAAGCCTTAAAAAGCAACGGCTTCCGTTGGTCGCCAAAAGCCGGGGTATGGCAGCGGCAGCTTACCAGTAACGCCTATTATGCGGCTGATTATGTCAAGGCGATTGCACCTCTTACCGGGGAAAAGCCTACCGAGTTACAGCGGGCGCATATCCGGGCGCAAAAGGTAGCTGCACAGGAACAATTCGCACAAGGGCAGCCGGAGCAGGAAGCCCCACAGGATAAAGACACCTTTTCCATTTATCAGATAAAAGGCGGGGACGAAACAAGGGACTTGCGTTTTGAGCCTTACGACCGTCTGATTGCCGCCGGACACCGGGTAGACGCGAAAAACTATACACTTGTCTATTCCGCACCTCTTACGCCGGGGACTTCCCTTGAAGATATTTACACCCGCTTTAATATCGACCACCCGAAAGATTTTAAGGGACACAGCCTTTCCGTTTCCGACGTGGTGGTACTTCATCAGAACGGACAGGACACCGCCCACTATGTAGACAGCTTCGGTTATAAGGACGTGCCGGAGTTTTTGCAGCCGGAAAATTATCTGAAAGCTGCCGAACAGACCACCGAGCAGAATTACAACATGATTGACGGGCAGATAAACAACACCCCGACCGCTACGGAACTGGAAGAAAAAGCAAAAGCCGGAGGACAGATTTCCCTTGCAGAATACGCCGAAGCCCTCAAAGCAGAAAAGAAACAGGCAGAGCCGGAGAAAAAGTCCTCTATCCGGGCGCAGCTTAAAGCAGCGAAAGAACAGGCACAGAAGAAACAGGCAAGACAGAAAACACAGGATTTGGAAAGGAGCTGACCTATGAAGTTACAAAAATTTGAAAATGTGGACGTTATTGCTTCCCTTGAAGCCATAATGAAACAGAACACCGCTTTTTATCAGAGCGATTTTGACATAGACAAACAGATTTTGCGGAAAGCGGCGGTAAGCCTTATCCCGGAGGACAAACGGCTTTTGTGGTTTTCCCGCCCGTCCGGGACGTGCTGCTTCCGGGAACGGGACGTTTTTCTAAAGGACACAAGGCAGCATAATACATGGCGGTTTTACGGGGAACAGACCCGCGATACTATCCTTGCCTATGCGGTGGAACTGACAGGCACAGAGCAGGAAAAAATCAAGGGCAATCTTTATGAACTGGATTATTTGCAGCATTTCCGGGAAGTAATCGAAAAATCAATCCCTGCCGACAACTACACGCTGATTTATGAGCATGGGGAGCTGACAAAGCCTGCCGGACAATATTTTGACGGGGACACTGACCCGCAACTTGGAAAGTTTATACGTTTTGAAGCACAGCCAAACGACCCGGAAGCCTTAAAAAGCCTTTTGAGGGAACAGCAGAAAAAACGAACACCGCATACGCAGAGGGATTTTCAGTTACATATCGCCGCCCTGCATGATAGACAGATTGAAACAGAAGCCCGCCGGATTGTGGAAAATGTAAAAGGGCTTGGAGAACCGGACAGCCCCGAAAAGACCCATTGTGCGGTAGAACTTTCTCCCTACTTTGTTCCACTGGCAACGGATAAGGATATGGAACGGCTGCTTTCCATGCTCCCTTACAAAAGCCTTTCCTTATCTACGTTGGAGGGCAGGCATGGCGTTTATGCGCTGATAGATAAAAGCGAGAGGAAGAAAGAGATGAAACAGTCCCCTCCCTCTGTCCGGGCGCAGTTACAAACAGAAAAATCCCCAAAAGTCCCGAAAAAGACAGCAAAATCAAAACATCACGAATTGGAGGTATGAGCATGATTAGACTGACCGTTGAAGAAATGAACCTGTTGAGTATTTACCATGAGGGAAGCAAAGCACAGCTTATGGAAAATATGACGGCTGCGCTGCCGTTCATGGACGAGGATATGCGCCCCTTTGCAGAACGCACCTTACAGAAAATTTCCCCGCTAACAGAAAACGAGTATGCGGAGCTTGCCATTTTCGCCGCTGATGAAGTATGACCGGGGGTAAGCGGCTTACGCCGCCACAGAGCCGAAAAGTCAACAGCCTTGTAAAAAAGGAGTGCTGCAACTGCGAGCGCGGACACTGTATCTTACTGGACGACGGGGAGGAATGTGTCTGCCCGCAGCTCATTTCCTGTTCGCTTTTATGCAAGTGGTTTCAAATTGCCGTACTTCCTCTTGATAAGCTACTGTATGCAGAGCTTTTCAAGACAGAGGACAAAAAGCGTTGTACCGAGTGCGGCACGTTCTTTGTATCAAAATCGAACAGCGTCAAATACTGCCCGGACTGCCGGAAGCGGATTACCCGCAGACAGGCAGCCGAGCGCATGAGGAAACGGCGTGCGGCGGTTACGCGATAAGGGCAAAAAAAGCCTTGATTTACAGGGCATAAATGACGTGAAACTGGCATAGGCGATACAGAATACCTTTTCCCTTAAAATGGGGGTTCTACTGCGTAACATTTTAAAATCAGTACCTATATAAAAGAACAGGGTGCGGGAGGTCATTACTGGCTTCCTGCGCCCTGTTCTTTTTGTGTCTGACTGTCTTTATCCTGCATTTCCGGCTTCGGCTGTAATTCTTTTTCTATCCGGTTCCGGTAATGGGTTTTCCTGCGGTAAAAATATTTTGTTACTTCCTGTTCCGGCAGCCATATCCCCGCAGCTTCTATCCGTTCCATAACAGCGGCAACGATTTCCCGGTTGTTGTACTTATGCGGCTCCTGTCCCTTTTCTATCCAAAGACGGCGGTATTCCTCATAAAGCCATGTACTGATAGTTTCTTTCTGCCGTTGCTTCAAATGCCGGAACTGCTTATCTGTCCGCAGCAGCTTCCCGTCTACCTTTTTATGATTTTTTGTCCCGATTTCTTTTTTCCTCTCTTTCCATTTCTTCAAGGGGAAACTGGGGGAGGGCTTCTATCAGCTTCATTGTGATATACTGGCGCATATCTTCATCAATTTCCAGTTTGAATGTTCCGTCCGGCTGACGTTTCTTTACAGTTGCCTGCCTGTCGATTTCGTCCTTGTAGCACATAAGCACCTTTTCCACCGCCCATGTTTCTCCGGTAACGGCGGCGCTTATGGTTTCATAATCGGGTATCGTTTGGTCTGCCATGTTTTCACGCTCCTGTCTATATTGGAATACCTTTATCCTACCACGCTTTTATAGATATTTCTACTGTAAGCGTTCGGTTTCCCTGCCCCGTTCCGGTTCTTTTTCCAGTCTTAAAATACTGTCTATGTTCTGTTTGATAACGTCGTATTCCTTGACCTGTTTTTTCAGCTTGCCATAATCAGTGTAAAGGGCTTCTTTCTGCGCTTGGAGCTTCCCGTATTCTTCCTGCATGGCGGCAAGATTGGGGAGCTTGGTAACGCCCGCCGCTTTCAATGCCTTTGCCGCCGCTTCATGGAGTATCAGACTGCTTTCCTGCTTTGCCCGGTATGTGTCCTTATCCTTTGCCCTGCGGTATGCTTCATAGACGGTTTTTGTTTTTTGGTAGGTGGTAACGTGCTTCATCAGCACCGCCATGTCTGCAAGACGTTTCTCCACGCTCTTTAATGCGTCTGCTGTCTTTTCATTTTCCGCATTTATTTCTTCAATCCGGCTGACTAAATCCGCGTACTGCTCAATCTTGTGTTCTGTCAAGAAATTTATAGTTTTTGCAGCCAGTTTCAGATTATGGATTTTCGCCCACTGTTCATAGCCCCGGCTCTCTTGTGCCTTGATACTACTTTCAATGTCGATAAGCAGCGATACGCCGCGCTGCTCTTTGGGAGCTTTCGCTGCCTTTGTGCGCTTGCCTGCAATCCGTTCTTTGATTGCTTCCTCTGTATAATCTGCACCGAGGGTTTTTAAGCGGGTAAAGCGTTCCTGTCCGGGAGCGCGGCAGGAGATATATTTTCCCGGTTTTATCTCATAGCCCGCCGCCTGTAACCGCTGCAATAATTCTTCAAAACTTGCTACTTGGGGGATAAGTGTATCAACGGCAATTTTTAGCTTGCCTTTCCAACTTGTTCCCGTCTTTTCCGCTTGATATTCTGCATAGCTTTTTCCCTTACTGCCTTTACCCGGAATGACAACGGACAGCCCGTTTTCCCTGCACAGCTTATCACTTATGTTCCGTATGCCGTAGTAACTGCGCTTATTGGAATTGTACTTATGGTAGTCAACAAAGTTGACCGCACAAAAAATGATATGGTTATGGATATGCCCTTTGTCTATGTGGGTAGTCAAGACGTATTCATGCTGTCCCTTTGTTACCGCGTCGGCAAGCTGTTTTCCGATTGTGTGGGCTTTCTCACAGTCCACCTCTCCCGGTTCAAACGATTGTATCAGATGAAAGGCTAAGTTGTTCCCTTTCTGCCGAGCCTGCGACAAAGTATATTCAAACTCAATATCTGCCGTTTCATAGCTGCACCCAAAGGAGGACACAAGCGTTTTCCCGTCTGTCTTATCCGGGTTTTGGATATAATCAAGGGCTTTGCTCAACGTGCTTTTAATAGGCTTAATCTTTGTAACCGCCATATCTCCGCAAGCACCCCCTTTATTTCCTCTATGTCCTCTTGGTAGACGCTGCCTGTCGCATTGACACGCTTTGCAATCTGATTGACGTTGACCCCGATTTTCTGTATCTCCGCTGTCATGGCTTTTATGTCGCTATGGTCTGTCTGAATGATATACCCGTCAATGGCAATCTTGCGAAGATACGCCGCCATATTTTGGGTAGGGACGAGCTTCATTTTCTGTTCAATCAATGCCCGTTCTTCCTCTGTTACATAGAATTTGATTTGTACTTTTCTTTTGCGTCCGTTCATGCAATCGTTCCTTTCCATTCCGAGGGTTTGGGACACTTCCCAACAAGCAATTTTTAACCGACGCACCGCAGGGCGGGAGGGCGAAAATACGGAAAAGGGTACTCTTTTCCTATGCTTGCTAAGAAACTTTCTCCCTTTATCCCTACTACATGGAAAATTTGATTTTGCCAAAGCAGGACAAAAGAAAAACGTCGCAAACTGCGACGTTTCAAACTGCTTTCTCTATGAAGAAACGAGGGAACTTTATTCCCCCGTTGTTTCGTTGTTGGCTTCCTCAATCCCTTTTGCGGTAGCAGACAGGATTTTCAAATCCTTTTCGCTCATGCCGTCGAGCATGGTATCAAGCTGACGGCGGCGGGTGGACTTTTCCTGTTCCCGTTCCGGGAAAAAGAACTGGTCTACCGATACGTCAAGCAAGGTTACAAGCTCATACAAAATCTGCAAACTTGGGTGCTGTCCGCTGTTCTCAATGGACGCGATATATCGCGGCGCAATGTTCAGCTTATCCGCTAACTGATTGCGGGAAATCCCCTTTGCTTTTCTTGCCGCTTTTATAGCCTGTCCGAAAGCCTTAAAATCAAACTTTTCTTTGTTCTGCTTCATAATCATTTCACCCAACTACATTGTATATTTCATCTCTCTTTCGAGATATGATTACACACATCATAGTATGGATAGAAATAGAGCATATCATACACTTGCTATTATTCGGTTATCCGATTATAATTATATTGATAAAGTTTGAGGAAAGGGCGGTTGAACTATGGAATATATGTCTTGTCCAGAAGCAGCGGAAAAATGGGGCATTTCTGAACGGCGAGTACAGATACTTTGTAAACAGAACAGAATACCGGGAGTTTCAAAAATCGGTTATATGTGGTTGATACCCAAAGCGGCAGAGAAGCCTACTGATGGACGTAGGAAAGGGAATAAAAATAGATAATTCCTTACGTAAAACCTTACATCAAATGTAAGTGTTACATTGAGTTATTACGCAGTAAAATTATAACTGGTAAACAATCAACAATCCACAAGGCGAGGTGTAAAAATGAATTATACAGAAAAACTCTTGGAAGTGTGCGACTTGCATAAAGTTTACACAAAAGATGGTGTCCCCACAAAGGCTCTAAATGGGATTTCATTTAATGTTCTCAATGGTGAATATTTGGGTATTATGGGTGCAAGTGGTTCCGGTAAAACTACATTATTAAATTGTATTGCGACGGTAATTAAACCAACTTCAGGTCAAATTTTACTTTCAGGTGCCAATATAAGCTCTTTTGATGGCACGAAGTTGGCTGAATATCGTGGCAACAAGATTGGTTATCTATTTCAAGATTTTGCTTTACTTGATAATCTAACTGGTAAAGAAAATATTATATTGCCTTTATCAATTCATAATATTGACATTGTTACAGCGGAAAAAAAGCTAAAAGATATAGCAGATTTTCTTGGAATTACAGACGTTCTTTCTAAATTTCCGTCACAAATGTCGGGCGGTCAAAAACAACGCGTAGCTGCTGCACGTAGTTTGATTTCTGACCCCGATATTATTTTGGCTGATGAACCTACAGGTGCATTAGATACAAAATCAGCACGTTTACTCATGGAGAAGTTACAGGAAATCAATCTTAGGCGTGGACGCACAATCCTAATGGTCACGCATGACCCTAACGCCGCGAGTTTCTGTTCTCGTATTTTGTTCATTCAAGACGGTGTTATTTTCCATGAGTTACGTCGTAAAATTCCAAATGAAACACAGGAAGATTTTTATGCACGTATTTTACAAGTGATGGCTCAAATGGGGGGAGGAAGTGCAAATGTTCTTTAATCTCACATGGCGAAACGCCAAACGGAGCCGTAGCGAAAACCTAATTTATTTTCTGACAATGATAACAGCCGTAGCAATGTTTTATATAGTGCTTTCTCTTGGACAACAGGACGTAATACGTTTTTTAAGTGAAATTGAGAGCGACGCAGTAGAACGGTTGCTTACTAATCTTTTACCGACGGTTTATCTTTGTGCTTTATTATTTGTGTTCTTTCTCGTAGTATTTGCAAACAAATATCAACTTGAATGTCGTAGTCGAGAACTGGGGCTTTATTTGATGTTTGGAATGACAAAGATTAAATTATTTATTCAAATAATGACAGAGGGGCTAATCACGTCGTTTTTAGCTCTTTTAGGAGGGCTTGTATGCGGTGGCTTTTTATCCGAAGCTATAAGTCTTACAACCGCGCGTTTAGTAGGGCATGGTATCATTACACACCAATTAAGTTTTTCTGTAAGTGCCGCTATTTTCACATCGTTAGGCTTCTTGATTATTCAGTTTGTAGCATTGTTTGTTCTATGCGGAAAGCTGTTCCGTAAAGAGCTACATCAACTTGTTTATGGAGAGATGGCGAAAAAGCAACGCACAGGGAATCCATATGTAAGTTTCGTATCGTTTGCTATAGGCACCGTAATTTTGCTTGTCGCGTACTGGATTGTTGTAGAGCATTTTATGGCTGCGAGTGGGGCAATGCTGCTTATTGCCGTTTTACTTGGAATTATCGGAACAATTCTATTTATTCGAGGACTTGCAAGAATTTTGAGTATATGGGCAGCTTCTATAAAACACAAAGCCACAAGAGGACTTTATGTATTTACTTTACGGCAGTTGCATGAAAATGTCGTTAATAAATATATTTCAATCAGCGTAGCGTCCATTCTGATGATGCTTACTATTATGTTAATTACCGACGGCTCAGTGCGCATAATGTCATATGGAAGTGAATTGACACGAGGTACTTCTGTTTATGACTTTACTGTAATGGGCAACGACCAAATTGTTGAGAAGTATCTTTCCAACGAACAAATTCGTCCTTATGTATCAAATCTGAACCGTATGGAAATAGGAAATATAAAATCCACTGCTTCGGATGGGATAAGTTCTCCTGTTGATTGGTCGAAATTTAGGAAACAAATCGTGCAGCATTTACCTCAAGATGTAGTAGACCCTGCCACACAAGAAGATGGTATGTATAGTTTTGGCTCCGACCAACCTGCTGCCTTAAACCTTTTAGGTCTTATTGATACTGGTAGTTCTTCTCCTTATTTGCTTCCTGTATCTTCCTATAATCGGTTATTGGATGCCGCGGGAGAAGAACAGATTAGCCTTGGGAACAATGAAGTTGTCTATTATCTCAACCCAGATTTTTTAGGTAATGCTCAAGATGAAACGGTTACACTGTTAAATCAAATTGCAGCAGACGCACAGGCGAATAATGAAGCGTCGCTTTCTATCAACGAAAGACCATTTTATCTTGTTCCCTCCGTACCGATGAAAGGGTTGACCGCAGATGAAAATATCAAGATTATAACTGCATTGATTGTTTCAGATGAGATATATTCAGAATTTGTAAATTCAGACACTTGTATGGTTTATTGGAACTTTTGTATTCCTAATGAACTTGTTGAAACAAAAGGTTTAATGTTACCGATTATGGAAGCTCGTGATTTGTTAAAACCATCTGGTCTATATTACGAAAGCTATCTTAATAATTTTGGGCGACAATTATTTTATGTTATTTCCGGAAGTTATACAACACTATACATGGGATTTATGTTTTTGATTATTGCGTGTGCATTACTTGCCCTGCAATTCTTGACGCAAATGCAAACTACAAAATCAAGGTATCTAACACTCTCTATTTTAGGAGCACGACGTGAACAAATTAAGCGTTCTATCAACCAACAAGTATTATGGTATTTCCTGCTTCCTCTTATATTAGCGTGTATCAGCGGAGCAGTAGGGATATATGCCATGCAGCTATATTTATATTCAGGAGCGGCACACCTTGAACAGTCCTATCCTCTTTTAATTGCTATGACTGTTATTGTTGTTCTTGTTATGGTAATTTACGGTGTGGCTGTTGCTCGAACAGCTAATCGTGAAATAGGAAAGCTCAATTACAAGCCCAATTCTTAACAGGCTTATAAATATTATGGGAAAGGAGGCGGACATATTGGCAAAGATAGTTGTGGTTGAAGATGATGTTTATATGCGAGAAGAACTGTTGAACTTATTAGAAAAATCGGGATATGATACGATTGGATTATCGGATTTTGAAAACGCAGTATCAGAAATAGCAGCATATTTTCCCGACTTAATTTTGCTTGACATCAATCTTCCCTTTCGTTCGGGTTTTGAAATATGTAAAGAGTTGAAAGCTAAACAGATTGGTACGGTACTCGTATTGACTGCAAGAGATAAATTGCAGGACGAACTGCACGCATTAGACTTGGGGGCTGATGACTATTTAACAAAACCTTGTAATATGTCACGTTTACTTGCCCGAATTAAAAATCTTCTTCGACGTAAAGAAGAACAGGTACAGCAAGGGTTACTTGATGGAGGTGGTTTTTTACTTGACCCGAATACCTTTACAATTTATGTAGGGAATAGCTCTTACCTTATGCCACCGAACGAAGGAAAAATATTACTTGCTCTCTTGAAAAATAGCCCTAAGATTGTTTCTAAAAAAGAATTATGCATTAGACTATGGGGAACAGAAGAATTTATAGACGAAAATGCATTACAAGTAAATTTTACTCGGCTGCGAAAAACGCTTCGGGAGTTTGGGCTTGAAGAACGTATAGAAACGGTGCGAGGGCAAGGATACCGTTTGAAAGAGCAGGTGGACATATGAATAAATGGAAAAATCTTTTAATTGCTATTTCTTCTAATCGAATTTGGTTTATAACATTTATGTGTTTGGATTTGTTCTTTATATTCCTTGCTTGGTTGGCTTACCCGGAATATTTCACAAGCTATGTTGCCTTGATAATTTTTGTTTCATTGGCTGCACTTACTATACCGATTACTATATCAATCAAAAAAAGTAACAAAGCTGATGTTGTTTTTCATAGTTTTTTATTGGAACCAGATGATACTAATGAATACTTACTATGTGAAATTGTACCCGCGTTATTACGTCCCTATGTTCGTGAATTGGGACAGCATTTGAGAACACAGCAGGAATATGTGAACGAACAGAAAATAAAGATTTCGGACTATGAACAATATATTGAAAATTGGGCGCATGAAATTAAAAAGCCACTATCGCTTATGACATTGTTATTGGATAATCGAAAAAACGAAATGTCCCCTTTAGTGCATACTCGTATGCTTTACGTGCGTGACCATGCGCGGCAAGATGTTGAACAAATCCTTTATTTTTCTCGGCTTGGTGCTGTCCATAAAGATTATTATTTTGAACCACTATCTATTCTTAGGACTTGTCGAGAAGCAGTTGAGGATAATGTAACTCTGCTTGAAGAAGCCGGATTTTCTATTGAGTTTTTGGGGAATGAATATCAAATTATATCCGACAAAAAAGGGCTAATGTTTATTTTAGGACAGATTATTAGTAATAGTGTAAAATATGCTGAAAAAAAATCTTCTCCCTTTCTTCAATTCTCAATCAATGAAGCTTCACAAAGTGAAGAAATCATCTTATCTATTAACGATAATGGAATGAGCATACCCATATCGGATTTGCCATTTGTTTTTGATAAAGGTTTTACCGGCGATACAGGAAGTTATTTAAGCCGTTCTACAGGCATGGGGTTATACCTTGTTCAAAAAATGGCTAATGACCTAACTATAAAAGTGGAAATACAGACTAATTCTTATGGTGGAACAACCGTAACCTTGACGTTTCCAAAAGTGGAACGTCCTTTCTTTCGGGAGGTGTAGAAATGCAACAACAGAGTAACGTAACAAACGGACAAAAGCAAAATTCTATTTTGGTATTGTTACTGAACTGGATAATTATTTTAGGAGTGTACCTTTTAATTCGTATTGTATTTATTGTTTTAGGCTTTCATTTATATACACCCCTTTTAGGCGGTTTACTTGCTATTATACCGTATCTTTTAGGAACAATATATTTATGGAAATCCTGTAATCAATACAAAATTTGGTTTTATGTATTGGCTATTCTTCTACCATCTATCGTTGAAAAAATCACATTATATTTGTTTGGCTCGTTTTTATATAATTTAAGTCCGACAAACATTGTTGAAGTTATGGAAACTATTGGTAACAATATGCCATATGTTAACTTCATTAAAAGTCAATCTGCACAATATTTAATCAATATTTCATTTTTTAATTGGACGTACATTATATGTAGTATTGTATTTTCTCTTGCTTGTGTTTTGTTTTTGGTAAGGCGAAAAAAGTGACTGAATAACCACAGAGAATAAATTTAGATATTGCAAATATTATAACAAATGGATATAAAATAGACTAAATCTGCCGCGCGACGGCAAAAGAAAAAAAGCCGTCGTAAAGCAGACATATTTTCACGCGCCTTTGAAACGGTGGCTTATGGAAAAGCCGCCGTTTCTTTTTGCTTAAAGCACTTTGACACTCTCTATCCCATGCAATCAGCAGGGGCGGTATATTGGGAGGTTGTCATTGTGAAAAAAGGAAAGAATGAATACATACAGATAAGGAATACCTTATCAAAAAAAGCCCGCCTCCTACAAGGGGTTATTGCGGCTATATATATGAATTGTCAAATCATCTGAATACTTCTTTTAATTCCTCTGCGCCTGTCCGAGTTTTTTCGGGCGGGCGTATTTTGCGTTTACAGAAGATTTTTTCAAAAACTTTGTCCTCTTTTTGGCAAAGCAAAAAGTCGCCTGTATTATCCCGCGAAAAGGGGAGGTACTACCGCCTTTCGGCAGAAAGGAGGTGAACACCATGACACCTAATCGCAGGGAATTTGAAAAGCAATGTGCGTTTCAAAAGTTCTGTAAATCAGTGCTGCACAACGAAGCGTGCAACGCCCATGAAGAAATTCGTCGGCGCAGAGTTCGGGAGGTTACTTTTTCCAACCTTGCCTTGCATGAGGAACGGCAACTTTATACCGTCGATAAGTATTTTCAAGACGAAGAAGCAGAGCCGTCTTATCAAATGGCAGGAAAAGAAATAACCCCAAAACTGCTACTTGAAGCTATCCGGGCTTTGCCCGAAGAACGGCGCAAAATTATACTGCTGTATTACTTTGAGGGATTGACTGATATAGAAATCGGAAAGCAACTCAATATCTCAAGAAGTACGGTACAGTATCGCCGGACAAGCTCCTTTGAGCAGTTAAAAAAATATTTGGAGGAAAACGCTGATGAATGGATTGAATGGTAAACCGACCGAGTACCCGGAAAATGCCCTTGTTCCCTATCCCGTTATTTTGGCGGCGAGCAAAGGCGACCCGGACGCAATGAAGATTGTATTGCAGCATTTCAGCGGCTATATAGCAAGTCTTTCCATGCGGAAGCTCTATGATGAGCGAGGAAATGTTTATTTTGGAGTAGACGAAGAAATACGCGAAAGGCTGCAAGCAAAACTGATGAGGGCAATCCTCACATTTAGGGCTGAATAAACCAACGCGGTATTGGAACGCTTCTCCCTTTTCCGTTCCATATCGCAGAACAGCTCTCTGCTCTTTGACAAAGAAAGCGGCGCAATAGAACGGCGACGCAGTATAAGGCAAATCGGATACGTTCCTTTTGTGCCGAGCCATGCGGTGGGTACGCCATGACCTTTTTCTTAACCGAAAAGCGAGCGAGAAATACCACACCGTAAAGCAGGGATAGCACCCTGCGGGCGATAACGCACAGAATATATAATGATACTTCCTTACAGCCATAGTCCGAGCGTTAGAAGCGTCGCAGGCAATGGGTAGGGCTTCGGCAGACCGCCGGAGGGGTGCAAGTCCCATGAGGTTACGCTAATAGCCGTCCGATTAAAGCCTATGTTACACATTAACTTTTGACCCATTAAGAAAGGGGGACGACAAATTGAACAATAACGACGTGCCGATTTGGGAAAAGTACACTCTTACCATAGAAGAAGCGGCAAAATATTTCCGTATCGGAGAAAGCAAGCTGCGGAAACTGGCAGAAGAAAATCCCGTCCCGGACTGGGTAATGATGAACGGAAACCGTATTCAGATTAAGCGGAAGCAGTTTGAAAAAATGATTGATACGGTGGACGCAATCTGATAGTGAAATCGAGCCTTGAATGTGGTACAATGTAGTCAAGCATATCAAGGCTCTTTCCATTATGGAAAGGAGCATAACGATGTCGGAAAAAAGACGGGATAATAAAAATCGTATTCTCCGCACCGGAGAGAGCCAGAGAAAAGACGGGAGATATGCCTACAAATATATAGACACCTTTGGGAAACCGCAGTTTGTTTATTCTTGGAAGTTAGTGCCTACGGACAAAACCCCGGCAGGAAAGCGCGACGATATAGCGTTGAGGGAAAAAGAGAAAGAAATCCAAAAAGACCTTGACGACGGTATCGACCATATCGGAAAGAAAATGACTGTCTGCCAACTCTACGCAAAGCAGATACGCCACCGGGCAAATGTGCGGCATGGTACAAAGCAGGGGCGAAAACAGCTCATGCGGATTTTGCAGGAGGATAAACTTGGAGCCTGCCGGATTGAAAATGTGAAGCTCTCCGACGCAAAGGAATGGGCGTTACGCATGAAAGAAAAAGGTTACGGCTTCAAAACTATCAACAACCACAAGCGTTCCTTAAAGGCTGCCTTTTACACAGCCATACAGGACGATTGTATTCGTAAAAATCCGTTTGACTTCCAGTTGAACACAGTCCTTGAAGATGATACAGAACCAAAGGAACCTCTATCCCCTACGCAGGAAGCGGCTTTCTTGTCCTTTGTGCAGCATGATAAAGTCTATCAGAAATACTACGACGAGATTATCATACTGTTAGGGACAGGGCTTCGCATTTCGGAACTCTGCGGATTGACGGAAGCTGACATTGACTTAGACAAACAGCTTATCCATGTAGACCACCAACTTTTGAAGATTGCAGACGTGGGCTACTATGTGGAAACACCTAAGACGAAAAGCGGCAACCGGGTTATTCCTATGAGTGAAAAAGTGTTGGAAGCATTTCAGCGGGTGCTGAACAAACGGAAATATGCACAGCCTGTTATTTTGGAGGGCTACACAAAGTTTCTGTTCCTTAACCGGAACGGCTTGCCAAAAGTGGCGGTCAACTATGAAAGTATGTTCCGGGGGCTTGTAAGGAAATACAACAAAACGCAAAAGGTAGCATTGCCAAAGGTAATGACACCGCACACCTTACGCCACACATTCTGCACCACGTTAGCAAATGCAGGAATGAACCCAAAGGCATTACAGTACATCATGGGACATTCTAACATCAACATGACACTGAACTATTACGCGCATACGACTTCCGAAACGTCGATAACAGAAATGAAGCGGCTGATTGCATAAGTAGTAAACGGAGAATTTACTACTCCACATACTACTTTTGAACATCAAAACATACGGGGATATAAGAAGATTTGAGAATATCTTCCATAACGAAAAATGCCGGAAAAGCCTGTAACAATAGGCTATACCGGCATATAAGAACTTTTGAAAAGATAGTCAAAAATTACTTTGTGATTTTGTTTTAAATCAATAATAACAAACGGAGTATCTTTTGTATCATCCCATAAACAAGAACAGTCTAAAATATATTCTTTTTGAGCGACTCCTTTTTGGATAATAATTCCTTTTTGAATAAGTCTATCTATTCCATTTTTTATATATACAGGGAATCGTTTAGAATATTTTGTAGATCCAGTTAGATAATAGCTGGCCTGAGAATAAGATATACAATGCTCTGTTGTGTATGTGACAGTCACTACAGTTTTTAAGAAACAGTACGCTGCAATTTCATAATTTGAAAAAGTAGAAGAGTGAAGTATATCTTTTGGTATAGAAATTTGAATTGATTTTAAATTTTGATCGTTAATAATTTTACCTCCATTTTTTACATGGTGCAAAAAGTGTATCGATTTTGACCACTACACTCCAAAACACTCCCGCTAAGTGGGCAGATTTTGACCACTTTTTGCACTTAATTAATTATTATATAAATATATAATTATTATATGAGATTAATTGCACTCCTTTCGGAGTCCAACTCGTACATCTTTTCATTCTCTGTTCTTTGTCATAAAATTTATTTTTCTGTTGTGATCAGTTTTAAATTATTGTCCATAGTAAATATCTCCTTCGCATTTATGATTTTCTTTGATATTTGTTTATTCTCCATGCTATTTGAATCGTTTTTGTGTTTTATGATTTGTCAATTTTTGATTTTGAGCATAAAAAATAGCAGACAAGATTTCTCTCATCTGCTATAGGAATGTATTTTCATATATTATTTTATTCTTCTTCTCTTGCATTAATTGTATCAAAGGATAACCAGAACACATCAGGCTTAGAAATAATCCTTGCATCAATGTATGCCATCTTCATGGAAAGACATGTTCTTGCTTGGTAACACTTTCCATCTATTTCATTAAGCACCAATGCAACGTCAGGAATATTATTTTTGTTGAAATATAATGGAATCATTAGCTGAATCCTGTTATTGTAGTAATGAGGAATAGCAAGCTTATAATTCGCAGTAACCTTTTGAATTGAAGAATCGATTACTCCTTTTAGTGTTTCCAATGCAAGATCACTTGTCCGAATACGTTCTGGTAAACGCTGCGCTGTATTAAGGTCATCTAAGATGTGTTCATAATGAACATTAACGGGATAATGCCAGTTGAATATGAGTTTGCCTGGATCAGAAAAGTAATCAGCTCTTTCTGGTAAATCAATGATTTTTAAATCGCCTAGCTCATAACGATCTTTGAATCCTTTAAATATCCAACTTGAATAGCCTAATCTATTATTAGGTTCTGCATATACATAAATTGGTTCGTTATAATTATCATATAGGCCTGTATTAAAAATACAATAATATTTTGCTGTAACGATTTTCCCTTCACTCTGCAGTTTTTGGAAAGTGTGTTTCATATAATTTTTTAAAATTGAATAATCGTTTATATTTCCAAAAGACCACGGCTCTGACTGTGCTCTTTTTGCTAATTCCGCCATCTGAGCATTGTAATCTCCCCAATAGAAAAAGCTATATAAATCATTCATGCCCAACAGTCCTTTATATTTTTGATATTAATAATTTTAGCATAATTCGAACAAACATTCAAATGGTAAATTCTGTATATTATATAGGTATATATGAAATAGAAGATCGTTTTATGCTGGAGTTTAAAAGTAGCCCCCCATGGTGTGTCTGGTATGAGAGGATACAGATCATTTCTTGGGTATGATCGTAGGAGAGTATGTGAGATTATTTGTTTAGAACAAATTTTAATGTGCTTAGTGGATAGTTGTTATGGTATGGATATAAAATTGATTTAAAATCTGTAGAAGTATCTTTTTGTATAGGGTAGGTGATTTTTATGGTCATCTACCCTTATTTTATTTGAGTTATTTCCTATTTAAAATGTGATGCTGACACTAAGTTTGATTCTGTACATATAATTGTTTGCCAGTAAAGTCGATCCGAGACAACAGGGAATTGATATTTCGGTGCGTTTTTCTAATTTATTATATCCTACTACAGATATACGAATATCATCTTCTGCAGCGAGTCTTTGTAATTCTTTTAAATATTCATCATATGCAGATTGGTTTGTAATAATATAAGAGATTACGCATGATGTTTCTTGTACTTGTCCAGAAAATAATCCTCTTCTATGCATGGTTGTTCTTGTTTCACAGACTCGTCTGACATATTCTGCAGCTTCTGGTTCGCCTGAATAGGAATCCGGATAATAGCAAGAGATATATTTATGATTGCCTATAGTTGTGTACTCATTATGCTGTGCTTTGGAGCGTAAAAGATCTTTTACACCAGAATAATCAAGTCTGGCATTTGTTTGTGCTTCAGATGTTGCTTTGACCTGGATCTGCTTTTGTGTTGGGGTAAGGCTGGACAATTCATCACGAAATGACATGATTTTCCTCTTTTCTTGTATAGGTTGACAGTTTATAGGGTATAGGTGTTTGAATGGATTCTAGGTCGATTATAATACTGTTTTGTCCTTAGATCAATAGTAAGGATGATTTGTGATGGTATGCGTGGATGTGAGAGTAGAAGAGAGCAATTTTTGCGTGGTGAAATACTTATCGTTAGAGTTTGGAATTTATATGGATTATTTTGGAACGGATGTGTGAAAGTTGGAAATGAAATATGAATGGTGGAGTGATTTTAAGGCTTGATTATTGGGATTAACGATAAAGGGTACGATAAGGTGTTTTGTGGTGAAATGATTGGATTTTTGGCTTGATTATTGGGTAAATTTGGGATTGTTTTTGGATGGGCGGAATGGGATGGTGATGATGAGTTTTGGAGTTAGTGTGTGGATGAACCAGCTATGTGAGGTTTCAGAAAATTCAGACAATTTACCAGTTTTAACTACCCCCCAGTCTGAACATTCAGACAATAAACAGATCACATCACTATTTTACCCCGAAAAACAGGTATTTTATAGGGCATAACACAATTCTAATACAATTCAAAAAATTTTGACAATAGATAAAATTTTTTCTATTGTTTGGTAAAATAAAAATTTTTGACCATGGCGCGCATTATTCCGGTGGCAAGGTGACGTAAGGTCATATGTAAAAATTTTACATATCGAAAATAGTAATGATTACTATTATCAAGTTATCCACATAAGTTTTCCACATTATCCACAATTTCCACATATGCAAATACTAAACAAAAAGTTTACCAGTACTAAACCTCACATTTCCATAAAATCAATAATAGTAACCATTCCTAATTTTCTAAACTGACTATTAGTCACAAAAATATGACCATTAGTCATAAAAATATGACCATTAGTCAACCTTCTATTCCGGCACGCTTTGCAGTCAATACCCCTTTTTGTCCAGATCTGCTTTTATTAATTTTTTCAAATATTCGGTCACTTTGATATTATTTTCTGATAAATATTCTTGCAATCTATTGTATTCTGATATTTCTTTTTCAGTGTACTTTATTCTTACTTCTTTGCATTTTGCCTGATACTTTCTAACAGCTTTCTTTTCTGCTTCTGTACTCATACACAATAACTCCTTTTGCATATACAATAATAAATTATTTTATTTTCAGCACTTTGCACAATAAACTATTGCATCTATTGTGCAATATTACTGTTCGTCAATATGCTGCATAACATTACTATTTGCACTATGTTTGTTGTTTATATTGTACAATTACATTTAACTAACTAGCAATATGCATAAAAATATATATGTAGGCACTTATAAAACCGTGATTATTTTACTAAAAAATACTTGAAAAATGAGTGCCTACATGCTATACTTGACTTGTCAATGAGGGATGACCTTAATTGATACGCGAACGGTCGTTTCGTTCGCGGTGTTTCTTCTTCTGTATACCGGACACCGCCCGGGATTGTAACTGTCAACCTTAGTCTCAGTATCTATTACGCGGACGTGTAACCGCTCCGCGGATGGCGGAAAATCCATCTGCATTCTATTCTTGCATGAGTTCGGCAAACTAATTTGCCCGGTACAAAGTCCATACCGAATAGGACTATTCCCAGTTGAGCGCGCGAACGTCGTGAGATGTACGCGAACGGGTAACACGAGTAACCGTCTTCAAATATCTGCTTAAAATCAGCAGCACTTGAGTGGTAAACAAAGTGGGCGCGTGTGATGATATGCGTTTTCCCACCTGTACACGGGATATACAGACTACATTCGAACGAAACACCTTTTCGTAGTGGTGGCGCTCAAGTCGCTCCCTACAAATTGCAATAAAAAAAGTGGTGGCGCTCAAGTCGCTCCCTTTTCGGTTTACGTGTTCCATTAAAATACGTCGCGGGACGTTTCCCGTAAGTCGTGGCGCTCAAGTCGCCCGCTTGAAATATTGACGAAAACGTGAGTTTATGAGCGCCGAAATTGTTTCAATACATATCTTATCAATTTTGTTTCGCCGTGTCAAGTACACGGCATTTAAGGAGGAAAAAACCATGATGTATAACATTCTGAAAGTAACCCGCAACGAACTTGCTTCTATCAACCTTGTTTCCGGAACTCGTCTTGTAGTAGATGAAACCGCGCTTGTCTATAACCGCGTTGTTTTCGATCTCGTTTCGGACGGGATTATCTCACGGTCTTATACCGACTTTAGCGAACTGTCACTTGTCGGTGTAGTTCTCACTCCAGTTCTGTACAAAAACGCCGTTTTCGCTGCTTGTATGGAACAGGAAAAAACAGCTTCAGAAAACAAGTTAGAAAGTTTTCTGAAAACGGTTGAAAAGTCTGAAGCGCGCGCAAAAGAGCTCGAAAACAAGCGTGATGTATTCGAATTGGATCAGGAGGAAAGCACAGAATACTCAAAGCTCCGCGCGTTTCTTCTCACATCGGAGGACGTAAGAATGGATCTTGTCAACCGCCGTGACGCACTCCGCAACGCGTGTAACGAAATTTCCGGTATCATTTCTCCGGTATACGTTGCCCAGGTGAAAGGCACGGGAAAACAGTTGTTACATTTTGAACTGTTTTGTTCCCTTGCTTCCGGAAACGTTTCGGACTGGAAAAAGGTTTTTGAAAAACCTTTACAGTCAGCCCAGCTTTACCGCCATGAATTGGGACGCACTGGTGGTGAGACAACGGAAGATACAAAAAAATTATATCTGTCATTCCGGTCTGAGATGGAAAACCTGTTTTCGCGGTTTTCTGTCACAAAGTCGGACGGGAACAAGGTACTTGCGTCTCGTTCCATCAGAATGACCCCAACGGAATTAAATAACCTGGCGACCCTTGTTTCTGGTTTCAACATTGAACAGGACGGAAACGGAAAATTCCTGTTCAAGACAGTGAACTACAAGAAATTTGAACGAGTTCTTGTAAAAGCAATCGTCCTGAAAAAACAGGGTGGAAAGTTCGAAATTAAGGGCAATCTGACTTTTGAACAGAAGAAACAGAAATAACCACGCAATCGCAATATAATCGCCCGTGACCGTCAAAAGTTACGGGCGATTTTCAACACTTATTTTTTTAAGTGCTTTTTGATACCCGAAAATGGGCGTTGTGTGTGCAACGTCTTTTTTGCGTACTTAAATTTCCAGCTTTGCAATGAAAATAAGAAAGAAAAGAGGGAAAACCATGTGTAAAATTTCAGAAGTGTTTAAAAAATGCTCAGATACGCGTTATCTCATTGCAAGAAAACAATTCAGAATGGCGGGAAAACTTTTCCCAGTAAATGCCGTATATACTCAATATGACGGCGTTCGGTACGTGTGTGACTCGTTCCCAAACTATAAAGGAAACCGCGTTTATTTGTATGTGTGGGCTTTCAATTCGGTTTATAACGAATGGGAACGAGATATAATCGCCACCTATAGCAAGAATGAGTTCGAACGGAAACTTGCGTGCAGCATCTGGAAAGCTCATAAAGAAAGTAAAGCGAAATCAGTTCACCCAATCAGAGAATGCAAACCGGAAAATTTCGATAAAATGATGAAAAGCGCGGTTACAAGAAAGAAAGGCGGTGGATCTGGGCAGCGATTAATTCCTGGAATGGAAGCACGAGATTTTGGACGGTCAGAACCGGAATGGAAAGAACACACAACTTATGCTCATTGGGAATTTTCTGGTAATGCATCAATGATTTCATTATCTTGTGGTTATGACTATTAAGCAGAGAATGTAAAAAGGTAAAACAGGAGGTAGAATAACATGAACGCAATCCAGGCAGAAAACGCAATGATGGTTACAATTAAAAGCAATCATTTAGAAAATGACAAGGCAACCATGGGTATTTTCAATGCTATCTGTAATATGTTATATACTACAGAATTAGTAGAAGAATTAGCACCGGCTTTATTATCCGTGTTTATCAAAACTGGAAATTTCAAGGCAAACAATGCGTTGAAAGCATCAAGAATGATCTTAGGAGGAAGAGAAAATGAAAAGAAATGATATTACTTGTATTCCGATGACAAAATTTTCACGGCGTCACAGAGAAATTGCGGAACAGTTCGTACCGGAAAACGTAGAAGATACTTTGCGGAAACTGACAGGAATGTATGATTCCAGAATCCAACAACGGAAATATCTGGAAGATAACACAATGGAAACCCGTGTATGTAATGTAATTGCATTCGGGATTCCTACACAAGTAGAAGTTACATTCTATTTGTAAAACAAAATAACAGAACCGAAAAAGGCGTTTTTGCAATGCAAAGCAAGAATGTCTTTTTTTGATGCAAAAATTTTCAATTTCACAAGGCAAACTCAAAATAAGGAGGAACTACTATGTTCAAAAAATTAACAGTAACACTTCTCACCCTTACCACCATCTTTTCCGGAATCTCTGCTTACAACACCACCAGAACAGCAGCAGAACCAGTAAAAGCAGTATCACGGCAGAACTCCGCAACGGAAACCAACAACCGAAAACTTGACTATTCCGCCGAACAGGATTACAGCTACGCCGATTCGTTTATTTCTGACATTGTAGACTGGAATACAAACGGAGAAGAACTGTCTCTTATGACTTCCGACGGTTATGAGTTCTACTCTTATAAATCAGCCGACGAGTACGATTTTAACAAGGCATACGTCGCACTTGATGACATCACCGACGTAGAAAAGGAAGAAGGCAAAATCCGTATCTACACAAAAGATGGAAGTGTTTATGAGATTTTCGGACTGATAAGAGAAAACTGAAAGGCAAACATAAAATTCTATCTTGTACAGTTATAACAAATATGTTATAATAAATTTGACGAAGGAGGAATATAATAAATGTATACAGTAGAATTTTATAAGGACGTCAACGATCATTGCGAAATTGGAGAATATTTCGCAGAGCTTGCGGAAAAGGCAAAGATAGATAAAAACGCAAGAATCAACATGAACAAGATTGCAGAATATATTTTGTTGCTTAAGCGAAACGGCACAAGAATCGGATATCCTGTAGTTCGACCGATCGAAGGAGATGTTTGGGAACTGCGACCATTAAAGAATCGAATTTTCTTCTTCTACTGGAAAGAGAATAAGTTTGTGTTACTAAGTCATTACATGAAAAAGTCGCAGAAAGCACCGAAAAGAGAAATAGAAAAGGCAAAGGCAAACATGCGAGACTGGTTAGAAAGAGAGGGAAAATAGCTATGAAAGAGCATAAAAATTTCGAAGATATGTTCAATGATCCGGAATATTTTTCCGAAGAAGACAAGGCAGAAATCAATTTTGAAGTCGCATTGATTGAGAAAGTAAAGGAGATGAGAGAGTCCAGCGGATTCTCTCAGACCCAACTTGCAAAGGCAAGCGGAGTTAAACAGTCAGCGATCGCCAGAATGGAAAGTATGAAAGCAGTGCCGCAGATTGACACACTTATTAAATTGCTTGTACCAATGGGATATACATTAGATATTGTCCCATTGCGGAAATAGTCCTTATAAACTAAATACTGTATACATTTTAATAGCAGCCATCACGAAAACGATGGCTGTTATTTTTGTACTCAAAATTCGAAAAAGGCAAATAGAGAATAAAACAAAAAGGCAAAGGAGAAAAAGAAATGAGAGATAAAATTTTAAAAGCAAGTTATATCCTGGCATGGATCGGCGCATTTTCGTCCCTGCTCAGTTTGGAAGCTAGTATGTGGAATATTATTCCATCTCTTCTGTGTCTTACTTATGTCGTAGCTTTTGGTGAAGCGAACAACGGAAACTGGATCATTTCGCAGCACTAAGAACTATGTAGTATAAATGCATAACTTATAATTATGCATAATATATACATAATCAAATTAATTAAGAAAGGGAAATTAAAAATCATGAGAAAAGTATTCGAAATCAAAGTAACAAGTAGCGCAAGTTTTTATTCTTATCTTGCATTATCTGGAATCGACTTTAAAACAAAAGAGAAACCGGAAATTATCATCTTTACCTGTGATATGACAGACGCAGAGTTCGCGGCAGCAGTCCAGTATTGTAACAAGCTGGCGGAAGAACGGAAATTCAACGAGTCTGTAGAAAAATACAAAAAACTGCATGAAGAATATATTACTATTCAGCAGGTAAAAGAAGCGTTAGACGATCTGTTCCATGACATCAGCTGTCAGGTATTGTACAAGCAGAAAGAAGCAGAAAGAGAACTTGCGGAAATCTGTGTAAAAACTATTAAAAAGACAACGCTAGAATTTATCCTTACTAAGAAAGAAATTATTGACATTGTAACGGAAATCGGATTCAATGCGATGATGAACAATGATCGGTTGACAGAATTTCTTCTTCCTGGTTGGAATGAAAGCTTTTATAAAATCCAGTAAGGCAAAACCATAGAAAGGAGCTGATGCACAATCACACAACGCAAAATAGAAGCATGGTCACTAAACCGTCGTATAGAATCTTTACGGCAAATGGATCGTAGATTAGCAGAACTAAACATTGCAAGCCGTGATACGATCTGGAAAGAATACGGTGGAGGACTAAGAGAAAATAAGAAGGCAACGCTTGAAAATTGGAAGCGAATTGCCGAAGATGACATACTATATGATAATGCTATATATTGTTATATGGTATGTACGCTAGAACCATATACATTATGTGGTTTCGAAAACTGAACCCAGAGCATAGAAAAGCAGGTTGAAATATACCTGTTATTTTTATGCTCAAAATCAAAGGGAAATTCAAAATAATAAAACATAGAAAAAGGAGATAAAAATTATGTGTAAAATCAATGGAGTAAAATTAACAGAGATGAGAGAGAAAGCTGGTATGTCACAGAATGCACTTGCAAAGAAACTTGGAGTTGCTGAAAGCACAATTTCCAATTATGAAACAGGTCGAAGTAATCCGTCGGAAGAGAAAGTAGACAAAATCTGCTTTATCCTGAAGATCAATAAAGACGACATCGAAATTCATGATGTAGGATACAGCTTTTCAGATTCGATGGGAAAGACATATGAAAAATATAGAAGAGCAAAAGGATTTCGGCATTATATGACATCAGTCGATTTCGAAAATTGGATTAATGAACAGAGGGATTTTGATGCAGAAATGGAAACATCGGAAGTAAGCAATGCATTACGGTATCCTTTGACAGTAGGAAATAAAAAATATATAACAATCAACCCACTGTTTGTACATATTCCAGACTGGCAGAGAAGTACGGACATGGTAAAGGCAAAAGAGATTGAAGAAAATTTCAATGAATCGAAATTCGATCCGATCAAAGTGTTCCTTATTGATGGAAAATTATATGTAGCCGATGGCGCACATAGATTAGCTGCATTCATTATGAAAAACAATCTGTTAGGAAAAGCAGAAAAATTAAAAATTCTGGTTGAGATTATTGATTGTAAAACAATGTGTGAGGCCGTATTAGTTTTCTTAGGACAGCAGGCAGGAAGGAAACCTATGTCGGTTAGTGATATGTATAGAGCTGGTATTGAAGCGAACGAAGAAGATTATATTAATTTCAAAATGATTTTCGATGCATACAACATCCAGATCTCAGCTGACCTGAATCGGAAAGAAAATCCTATTGGGAAAGTTACACCAACCATGAATCTGTTAAGAATGGCAAAGCGCAGACCTGAATCGCTTAAACATGCAATCGTTATGATTAAAGAATTGAATTGGTGCGGATCTACAGAAAAGAATGCATTCACACAGCGAAATATCAATGTTCTTCTGAAGATGGAAAGCATTCACGGAACGGAAACATTAAATCTTTTGAAGAAACATTGTAGCGGAGCAGCTTTCTACGAAAGTAAGGTATTTCCTGTTAAGAGTAATGCACAGTTGTTTGACATTCTGGAAAGCGAAATCAATAAATAATACATATCTTACATACATAGCAAGCAATACATATACATATTTTACATAGGGAGTTCGGAATAAGAAAGCACCACCTTATCCCTCCACATATATATAGGAAGAAACACCGTCAGCCTAGCTAACTGATGGTGTTTTCTTTCACTCAAAAACGCAAACGAGAAAGGAGAATAACGATTATGTCAATGGATGATTTACGGAATCTGCTTTCGGATGACGAATATGCAGGACTTGAAGAGTATTTATCCGAAAGCGAAAGTGAAAATTAAGTAGTCAGACAGTGCAGAGAAGGTAAGTTACCTTGTCTGTGCTGATGTGATTATTTGATTCAATCACAAGAAAGAGAGGAAGAGAAAATGAAAGAAACATTACGGTATAACTTATTAAAACAGAAACGGTTTACAGATTTATCTGTAGAGCTGGAAACAAACGACGATCTTTGGAATGAAGTTCGTGCGATGTTTGAAGGGAAATTGCAGGAAAACGAAAATGAATTACGTGTGACTTCTTTGGTGAATTACTGCAAAAACAAAGAAGATGGAGAAGTTTTTCTCGAATCATTAGAGGAGAACTTAGGAATTAATCTAATCGAATTTGTATAAGAGAGAAGGGAGAATAAAAATGGAGACACGACATAATCCAGCTGGCTTTGATTATGAAATCATTGCCAAAAAGAAAGAGTACGCACTCATCAAAATGGAAAGTACAGAAGAGTACAAGATTGTATCTGATATCTGTGCTGATGGAAGTTGGGCTTACACTGTCTGCTCATGGATGTATGGAAAATATGGTAGAGAAGAATATCTGGTTATGCAGAATGCGATTGATTCATTTCGTGCTAGAACGGAAAATACATACATTCCACGTTCACGCCTGGAAGAACTTGCAACGCAATGGAAAGATACTCTTCTGGAAGAATGTAATATGGCAGACGAAGAACAGTATGAATATTTCATGAATGAATGTGCTATGGATGATGCAGAATTAGAATTTTTCGGATTATTAAAAGGAGACGATGAATAATGTCGAGACGACGAAAGCCAAAGGAAGTTCTGGACTTTGAAAGGGAATATTTATTTCCTAATGGATTCAGAGAAACAAGAGTAAACGGAAGAGATGGTACTGGATCGCATTTGCATTATTTAAACCGTGTAACTCACAAGAGAATTGAAGTAAACACACGGCTGAACAGAGAAGTAAAAGCAAGACTGATTAAAGAGAATAACCTTATGTCGAATAAAAAAGTGAAAGGAGCGAAAAGAATTGAGAACGCAACAATGTGCTGTATTTGATCCAGATCATTACAATATAATTGATATTACCAACTACGAAAAATACCGTCAGCATATTGAAGAACAACGGAAAATGGAAATCCAGAAAGCGAAAGCCAAACGCAAAAGAGAACGGCAGCGTAAAAAACTTATAGCACAAAAAATCTTTTGCGTGATACTTATGGGCGTTGGGTATCTACTTATTAGATATGCAAGCGATACCTGGCCGTTAGGGGTAACGTTCATTTTATTTGGGCTGTTATTAATCACAGAAAGGAAAGCGATTTTATGGTGATTTGGATAAAAATCTTTGATCGGTACGAACCCGTACTATATGTACAGAAAGACGCTTTGCGGCATATGACCGTCTTGTATGTAAGAACAAAAAATACAATGGTTGATGTATATATGAGTCTTGACGGTCGATTATTTGCAACAAGAAAATCTGTAAGAGAAGGAGGCAAGGGAATGTGTACATTGTAGCAAGTAATGGTGTAGAAACACAAGCCAGAAAATTAAAATCAACTGTTTCTCTTCCGAAAGCGAAAATGCTGGTAGAAAATTTGCGTGATACAGATTATCTTGGGCTTGAGTATTGGCTGGAAGATGATGATGGGAACGAAATTGAAACGGAGGTAATAAAACATGGTTGATATTCGCACAGTAACTATTCATAAACCAGAAAAAGTTTTTGGTTGTTTCTATGGATTCATCGGATGAAAGAGAAATTTCAGAAGGGAGAATAATGGTTAAGTTTGATTTTTATGCAATATATGTTGAAACAAGCGAAAGAAGCGGTGAAGTTGTAGATATATTTTCTTCTTTTGAAGAATGTATGGAGCATCGGATGGAACATGCTAATTGGTTTTGTCCGAAGGGTGACATATGGATTTTGCATATCAACAACGGAAAGAACTTTAGACCATCTGAAAAATGGCATGTAAACGCAGATGGTTCAATTAAAAGTTACTAAAATTGTAGCTTAGTGTAAGAAAGCAACATTTCATAGGAAGATCAGAAAGACAAATGGTGATTATATGGGATATGGTATTATCTTTAAAACAAAAATTGTGAACTTATCAGATGGGAGAATTTTACATCTGAGTTTACAAGGTTGTAACAATGACAATGAAGGCAGAAAAAACGATGATTGGCAAGGGAAAATTTATACAAAAGAAGATTTTATCAAGTTTGCAGAAGGATTCAAAAATGATAGTAAACCATCCAAAGAATCAGAGGGCTTTGACTTGAAAATCGGAAGTAGATATTGTACTTATTATGATTATGGAATGCACTTGTTGAGAATGCTGAAAAAGTCAGTTACTTACGATGAGTTAATTCATTCTGGAAAATATGTGTCATTCAATAGAATTGATGGTGTGACAGTATTTGAAAATGACAAGCCAACGGAAATGACAATGAAGGAGTTTGACGATTATTTCTACAAGAAACTTTATAGTAATGCAAGAATTAGATACAGAATCAATTATACATTCTTAGAAACGGAAGATGATGTCATAAAGGCATTTGATGACGAAAACTCAGTAAGAATTTATATTAGCAAGTAGTTAGAAATACGTGTTTCATAGGAAAGGTATAATTGTATGACAGAAATTAAAGTTTTAAATCATTCTGTTGTGATTAAAGGAAAATCTTTTGATGAGTGTAAGTCGGAGTATGACAGAATTTGTACAGGTGTAAAAGAAAACTGCGCAACAAAATGTAGCTTAGAAAAGTTGATATTTTCGGATATGACTGTTACTGACGATGAATGTATTGCCGTTTTTCAGATACCGAAAAGTCATAATACAGATCCGTGTACTTGTATAGGCGTAACTTTAAGCGGTAACTGGAAACAGTATTATGAAAAAACGAAGATATTAGATTTTTTTGATAACATAACCCAATGAAATTAAGATTTCAAGAAAAGGAGTGAAGGCAAATGTTTAAAGTTGGTGATTTAGTATATGTATCTAATCCAGATACAAAGTACGAAGAAGAATATGGTGTACGATTTCATAAAAGTTTCTTTGGTACAGTAACAGAAGTTACGGACTATGGAAATGAAATTTGTGTAGAAGTAAAATTCCCTGCAACACCAAATGGGTGTAAAATAGAATGGGCTTACAATGCAAATGAATTATCACTTGCAAAGGAACTCAAAGATATGACCATTGAAAAGTTAAGCAATAAATTTGACCTTCAGGTTTTTGCAGAATATCTGTAAGGTTTAGCAACTAAACAAGATAACGCAAATCAAAGGCAGTTAGGAGAATAAATACCTAGCTGCCTTATTTAATTGGAGAAAAAGAAGATGACAAAACGTCAGGAAGAAATTATTAAAGATAACTTGCGGTCTTATAAGGCAAACTTCGACTTTATTAAAATTGAAGATGCTGATTATGGGGGTGGATTTTATGTTTTTACCAGTGAAGAAAGGGCAAAAAACGGAGATTGGACGCAGTATTGCTACAACATTGATTACCTGAATGGTTGGTTATACGGATGTGTTCAGGCGGCAAATGGGATTATGAAGAGAAAACAGGAGGTATAAAAATGGAAAAGGAAAGAAAATTTAAAGGCGAAATGAAAAAAAGCATGGGAAGCAGCCGGATGGCGTGAAAGATTTGCCATTGATAATGGAAATAAGACCATTGTTTATGCGAACGGTCATAAATGTTTACGGTTTACATATTCCAGATACAAAGAATATCAGGATGCAAACGGGGCGATTTATGACACAGTAACAAAACAGTGGATCGGATAGAAAGGCAGGTTGAAAAGTATGAAAGTAAAATATGTTGGGTTTGGTGGATACATGGAAGTTCCATGCTACGAAGATGAAAATGGGAAGTTGTATTTTGACGAGAACAATGGAGAAAACGGACTTAATCTCTACACAGGTGCTTATAGAACCGAATGGGATGAAATCTGTGGTGAGCCATGTAATAGAGTAACAGAACCAGTTGAATGCGATGATCCTTTTGTTCGTCATCCAAGAGAAAAGGATTACATGTTATTAGACAGAATGAGAAGTGATTGTAACTATTTCTTCGGAAATGGAAACGGTTATGAAGGTCATCTGTGGGGTGGCAGTGTAGAAGCAATTTGTGACGAAATGGAACGGATTTGGAACTCACTGGAAGAGAAACCGGAATGGTTGACTTTGGAACAGATAAAAGAATACAGAAAAGAAATGATGAAAGTGAGGATGAAATAATGAAATATATACCAAGAAACAAATACTATCAGATGATTAGAGAAACTGGAAGAATCCCAGATAAAGAAGAATATGACATTGCCGATTTAGATTTGTCAGTGTATCCATTGAACGAAGATACAAAACGGATTGCGAACGTAAACTTCATGGAAGAGACAGAAGATAGAAATGGAAACTATATGTTGAGTGGACATTGGATGTCTGATTTGAGCTATCAGTTCGCAAAGAAATGCAAATTCGATTTAGTGCAGGTAAATGGTTATAGCTCTTACGCTTATTCAGATGAACAGATGGCGGTATTTACATATTGTGAGGGAGATATTTATCTCACATTATTTACTGATAAAGCGAAATATAAAGCTGAAAAGGAAGGAACAATTAAATTTTATGAAGAGGTATATTGATTATGACATATAAGAGAAAGACGAAAGATTGTTATGCAATCGAAGGAAATTGTGGTTATGGATGGGATATTGAGTGTAATTGTGAAGATAGAGCAGATGCAAAAGCACAATTGAAAACATACAGAGAAAACGTAACTTACCCTGTGCGAATTAAAAAGTGGAGAGAAAGGATTAGTGATTGATATGCAGATTTGAAATCGTATTTCTGGAATGGTAAGAGAGATTGTTATGTACTTGGATTGGAAGGGAGCGAAAGTTATGTTTAAATGTGAAATCAAAACAGGAAATGCAGCATTTTGTGATCCATATACAGGAGAAGAGAATAATATGGATGAGGCATTGGAACTTAAAAGAATCTTAAAAGAGATTTGTGAAAAGCTCGAATATGGAGAAACAAGCGGAACAATTATGGATATCAACGGAAATAAGGTTGGTAAATGGAGTAGATAGGAGTGCAATTTAGAAGGAAGAATTATCATGTGGATATTTGAAGCAAAATACGATGTTATGGACTTAGAAAGTTCTATCAAATCCATAAAACGTAAAATAGAATTTGATGGAGATAACTTCTTTGATACAGAAGCAGAGTGTTATCACTATGCTATGAGCAAAGCGTTGGAAATGAAACAGAAAAACGAGTGCTTGGGTAACTTGGAATTCATAGCTTGCTGAAGCGAAAGCTAGATAAAAACATGAATGAAATATTAGTTTCAATTTAAGAAAGGATGGTAGTTTTTATGAAAAAATATGTAGTGATTTGTTATTCTGTACACGAAAAGGAAATTGCAAGCCATGATTCATTTGATAATGAGGATGATGCGTATGCATTTCTTGAAAAAGATGCACAAAATACTTATGAGGAAGAAATGAATAATGCAAGTAAAAAAGATAGAGATAAAATTGATTTTACAATAAATGATGATGGAACAGCAGATCTTTCATCTTATGATGGAGAATACGAATGGACATGGGAAATAATTGAATGCTAATAAATAATATGTTTTACAGAGAATAATAAGGCAGATGCAGAAATGTATCTGTCTTATTTATTAGGAAGGAGAAAAATGCAAAATGTAAAATTTGTAACAAAAGAAAAAGACAAAACAATCACCTGGTGTACTACAAATAGGTTGATTGTGTTTAGAGACTTTATGCAATATGTATTAGACACATATGATCCTCATAAGTTCATGATCATTGACATTGAAAAAAATGTAGTCTACGACATGTATAGAATTGCAACGGAAATGTATGAGATGCGAAAGAGAACTTTTACAGAACGGATGAATAATATCCAAACTGGCAAGTGGCTTAAGTATTCAGATGAAGAATTAAAAAATATGTAAAGGAGATAAAAAGCAATGAAACACAATCAGGTTTGTTATTATGTTGAAAGAGGATTTAACGGGAAATTATATGTTTCGTATGGAATGTACGAATATGAAAAAACGTATGGTGGACATAAGGTATCACGGTTAAGACCACCAGAAATAAGACTAATAAATGGAGTTCCATTTGATGATTTTCAGTCAGAAACGGAATTTAAAAAAGTTCCTAAAGGATGGACATATAGCACTGATTTATATACCGTAACAGAAAACCTTGATAAAAAAGAAAAAATCAATGCAGCAATGAAAGGTAGATATTTTACATGTCCATCGGATCTTCAGTGGTTATTTGATAATGGTTATCTTGTCAAAATGGAAAATGTAGAACCAATTATTGAACCAGAATTTAATCACGATACATATAGATTGAGAAAGAAATATCCTGCATGGACGCAGTGCTATGGAAGTCATAATGACAGATATCCAGATGAAGTTTTTGAGACATATGAAGCTGCTGAAAAAAGAATGCATGAGATCATGGAAGAGAATTATAAACGATCAGTTAAATGTGCATTGTTAGATTTCTATGAGGATTTAGAATGGGTACTGGAAAAATATGAAGCTGAACACGGTGGAAGAGAAATTGCAAAAATTAAACAGAACATTTTAGCAAGACCGCATTTAGAAGATATAATGTTTAGATATTATAAAGGAGATATCCTCATTGTATCAAAAGAAGCACATAGAAAAAATACACACATTGAATGGGAAAAGATAGCATAAGAAAGGTGAAGAAAAATGAGTATTGATGAATATAAAATGGAATTAGAAGAGGCGAAACTTTATATTTCTCAATTAGAAAATGAAAATACTAGAATCAAAATTTCAAACAAATCGCTTCGCAATAACAATCGAGCGTTATTAGAAGGAAATAAGAAATTATCAAGACATGTTGAGAGATTGAGAAAAGAAAGAAATGAATTAAGATATCTCGTAGAAAAATATAATACAGTGGAGGTAAAATAATATGATCAAATTTACGATGAACGCAAAAGAACTCAAAACCATGATGGATAAAGCAATGACGGTAGTAAATAAAAAAGCATCTGTTCCGAGCCTTAAAAGATTATATTTCTCGATTGACGATAAGGGAATTTTAAAAATTCTTAGTACAGATATTGAGCATTATGTTGAAGTAAGAACAGAAAATACGTACCATACAGAACCTGGTATGTTCGGAATCGACATTGAAGATATTAAAATTATTTCAAAAATGTCAGGAGAAATTACCATAGAAGATATCACATCAGATAAAGAAGAGAAAATCAATATCAAGTGTGGCAAGAAAAATGTTTCTATTCCACGATTTGAAAATACAGATGTTTCTCTTCCGGTATTAGATAACGGAGAAAACATTCTGGATGTAAAAGAAAACTGGTTATCTGAAACAATTTCTAATTTGTCAGTATTTGTGGCAAATAGAGAAGAAGTTAATCGGATGATGAGCGTGTTCAATTTTAATACAAAAGAGAAACGTGTAGAAGCATTGTGGAACTGTATGATCGGAATGCGACAGTTAGAAGACGATATGACTTTTAAAGAAACAGAAAATCCGTTTGAAACAGTAAAACTGCATTGCAGATGTGTTCCAGTGTTTAAGAAATTATTGGACAAAAAATCAGAAAGGAAAGTCATTATTTCTCAGAACGATAAGTATGTAAAAGTAGAAAGTGAAAACTTTACATATATTACAAAAAGAATTGATGGTGAATACTTCAAAGTAAATCAGATGTTGTCGGATGAATGGGATTATAAATTTACTGCAAATGCAAAAGAGCTATTAGAGGCAATGAAGTACGACGCAGACATTTTGAAAGAATCGAAATTGCCAGTTACATTTCATGCAGAAAATGGAAATTTATACTCGTATGCAAGTACAACGAGATATGAAGCTTTTGATGAAATCGAAGTCAAAGAGAAACCAGAAAAAGATTTTTATATTGGCTTTAATCCAAATTTTCTTGTGGATGTAATGAGTATCGTAGATTCTGAATACCCGATTTTCTATGGGACAAAAGAGGTTTGCCCGTGGATTATTAAGGGAGATACATATAGCTTCTTGATTCTGCCAGTTAATATTAAAGATGTAAAGGTTAAAGCTGAAAAGAGAATTGCAAAATATATTGAGATGAATAAGACAGCATAATGGAGGTAGAACGGAATGGTAGAAATTAGAATTGACAACACCGGCGATGGAACATGGTGGTTATACAATGATAATGATGTGTGGAAAGATTATTGTGGGTGTGACAATTTTGATGAACAGGTGGTTCTTACTGGTAATGGAAATTGTAAGAAATATACAGATGCCGAATGGTATCAAAAGGCAAAAGAAGTAATAGAGGATATTGATTGTTATGAATTATATCCTGAATATACATCCGAAGAAGTAAATGCAAAATTAAAGGAGCTTTACGATAAATGCAGATGTACAGAAGATATTATAGTTGATGTATTACGATTGCTTTATCCAGAAGATGCTTTTAAAGACGGAACAATTAGAGGTTATTGTCAAGGTGATTGGCAAGATTACATTGTCAAGGGAGATGTGGATACAGATTTACTTGAAGCAATGTATTTTGGAAAGATTTCTGATATTACCGTAACAACTGATGAGGAAAATTTTGGAGATATAATCACTCATGATGAATTGTGGAGAGCAGAAAGAGAAGAGGGGTTAAAAGAATTTTTCAAAAACAGATATGAGCTTGACAAGGATGAAGAAATTCACATCTTACAGGCAGACGGATATAAGCAGGTGGTTGATTGGAAAGAAGTTATATAAAACCAGTTGAAAGAACGATTTTCAAGAACAAAAGATGGAGAAATGTATAAATAGAAAGGAATAAAAATATGAAAGAAAAGGATATGAGAATTTGTCCAGTGTGTGGAAAAAAAGTAGAAAGAAATGATATGAATTTTACAAGAGACTGTCACGGAATTACTTTTAGATTGGTATGCTATGATTGTTGGGAGAAATTAATGGAAAAAGGATATGATGGTCAATATTATAGCGAAGCAGACGAATGTATTGATGAAGACTATTAGAAGGTGAAAAATATGATTAGTACATTGGAAAGAGATAATAGCATTGAAGGAATTTTATTTAGAAAAATGAAAGAACTTCCAGATTGGTATGGTCTTACAAGTGTAGGATTTGTATGGCATGGAGAATGGAACGATCCTGAGATTGAATATAAAGGAAAGCGAATCAATGCAACAATTGTTGAAGACACAATGTGGGAACGTTGGATTCATGATGATGATGGAAGATTAATTGACGGAAGAGAAAGCGATGAAGACGGATTTAAAAAGTTTATGTTAGACAACAAAGATGAAGTTTATGAGTTAATTGAGTTAGCAATGGAAAGTGAGGAATGAATTATGCCAACAAGAGAATGGTTTGCGACAACAAATTATAAAATGAGTTACGAAGAATACATCAAATGTTACTGTCCGGAATGCAAAAGAGAAAATTGTATTCACAGAGATGCATATAGAAGGCTACCAGAAATTGATGGTGGTCTTGGATTATGTCCGAATTTAAAAAGAGAATAATAAAGGGACAAGAGAAATCTTGTTCCTCATTTTTATGAAAAGGAGAACTTGTGATGTTACGGTATGGAGAAAAATTAGATTTAGACAAAAATCTTTGGGACGCAATCGTCACATATATGAATGATGATATTCGAGAAGATGTGCATTTCGATCTTGCGCCATGTAGTGAAGAAGAATTCCTCGATGAATACGTGAAGAGAGATCCGGAATTTGAAAAACTGTTGCATGAAGAGTTTGGAATTGAAATGGATGTATAAACATGGCTAAAGGAATGAGTCTTGAAGAATTTAAGGCTGCATTGTCAAGCGATGCAACAATTGAAAATGAAAAATTAAAAACAGAACTGCAGGAACTGAAAAAGAAGTCGGAAGCAGAAATAACAGAATTAAAAGAGAAAAGTGAACAGTACGAACAGTTAGGAAGAAGATGTTTTGTTCAGACCAGAGGTGTAATGTGCATGAATTGTGGCGTCGAATGCTGCGATTATGCATTAACCTGGGAAGATTGGGAGGCAATTATAAGTTATATGCAGAAAAATAAGATGCCACGAACACCAGAAACGCATGAAAAAGTAATAAAATTCATGCATGACAGAAGAAAAAATTGATATTAAAATGCGTGTTTCATTAGAAAGGATAATGTGAATAAATATGGAAAGAGTAACATTGAAGCATCTTGTAGCAAGATATAAACAAGATAAAGAATTTTTACAAACACATCCTGAAAATAGAGAATTATTAGAAAAAAGAATAAGAAGACATGAAAAGGATATTGCAGAATATGTAAGTAGTGATTCATTTCAGATGATATTAAATTATTATAATATATAAACAAGAAATTCGCATTTACGATGACATATGAAAATGGAGGAAAATAGACATGTTTTATAAATATAAGTGTGGAAATGAAATAATTAGAGTGTTTGTATGGAATGATGATTTTCATAATGAAGTATCAGTTGAAGATACAAAAACACAAAAATCATATGATCGTACAATCAGAGAAGATGAAAATGGAAAATTCTTTACTTGGAATCGCAACACAATTTATCTCAATGATTGGATTAAGATCTCTATGAAAGAATTAAAAGAGAAAATTGAAAATGGAGAACGGATTACTTCAGATGATTTATGCCAAGCTATCATGACCGACGGGGTTGAAAACGTGCGATTTATTGCTCCGTTGAATATAAGATGTGGTTTTGGATTTTTCTTAAATGGAAACGAATTTAAAGACACATTATGCAAGGTGGAAGAAAGATGGAATAGAGAAATTAAACAGAACTACAAAATTGTTCTTATACCTGTTGAATCAGATGACAGTGTTGCAAATAGTGCCGATTATTATACAGAGGATTTTGTTTCATTGATTAAATGTGGGAATATTAAAATTGCAGAGACACAGAAACTTATTCATCAAGAACAATCAAATGAAGATTATTTTGAAGGTGTAAATGATTATTTTGACGGAACAATGGGCGTTTAAAACTCGCATTTCAACAGAAAGGACGATAAAGATATGACATATGTAAAAAATAAAAACGGGTTTGAAATTGGTGATTGGGCAACTACAATAAAAAAGGTTGATAGTTGTGCAGGCTATTTCGAAAAAGGAACAAAAGTTAAAGTGATTGGAAAATCATACAGAGGATATGATTTGGAAGATGAATATGGAAATAGGGTAATTGAAACAGGATATGACAGTATCGGTTGAAACTAAGATTTTAAAAGGAGTAAAGAAAATGAGAGATTTAAGACCAGGTGATGTAGTTCATTGCCAAGGAATTGTATGTACAATTAAAGAGATTGTATGGCAGGAGCCGTGGGAATGGAGAGAAGCGTATTACTTAGAGTTTCGTGATACAAACGGAGTTTATAGGTCGTGGAAACAGAATTACGATGGCGGATTTGCGGATCTGATGGAAATAGAAGCAGAATGATTGTGTGAGAGAAGGAAAATAATATGAGATATCTAACATTTTATTCAGAATATCCGATTTATGAACCAGCAGAAGGTGGTTATTATTATGCTGGAAATGAGGTTACTAAGTCAAATCGAATGTCTAAGCGGAAATGTAGAACTGAATTTGAAAAGATCTGGAAGGAATGCTTGAAAGAAAACAGAGAAAATGGATTTAAAGATGATCTATCAAATTATAAAGAGATCACGCAATTTTATATTTATCCATGGATTCGTTTAGGAGATACAGAAATTTGCAGAGAAGGATATTTAATAGGTGAAGGTGAAAGTATTGTAATTGAACGGAAACTTGGAAGTCAAAGAAAAGGATGGGAGCTTTATTGTTAAGAAATAGCAATTTCAAAGGAGAAAATAATATGAAAACATGGTGTGTTGGTTTTGAAAATGAAGAATTAGGTATATCTGTAGACGCAAAAACAAAGGAACAGGCAGTGAAAATTGCGGAAAATCCTTGTAACTGAAAAGAAGAGAAAAGTATTTTCTGTATATGAATTTCAGGAAAGGAGATAGTTTTTATGAAAAAGAAATATTACGCAATTACAACGGAAATGGTTTTTAAGAAAACGATATTAGTCCCAATTGAAGAAGTAGCAATATATATACGTGTAAGCACACTCGATCAAGCCCGTGAAGGATATTCTTTAGATGCACAAGAAAAAACGCTTAGGAAATGGTGTGAGGAACGGAAATATAATGTTTATGATTTGTATGCAGACAAAGGAATTTCAGGGAAGGATATTGAACATAGACCAGATATAAATAGATTATTATATGATGCAAAAAATGGGAAATTTGATTTAGTTTTATTTTGGGCACTTAGTAGATTTACAAGAAGTGTATCGGATTTATATTCGACAATGGAAAAATTCCAACAATGGAATATATCTATGGTTTCATATACTGAAGCTTTTGATACATCTACTCCAATGGGTAGAGCAATGATTGGCATTGTTGGTGTATTCGCACAGCTAGAAAGAGAATTAACAAGTGAAAGAGTTAGTGCAGCTATGGCAGAGAGAGCCGCACAAGGAAAACGTACTTGTTCTGAAATATTAGGATATGATTTAGATGGAAAGGATTCATTTAAAATCAATAAAAAAGAAGCAGAATATGTGCGTTTTTGTTTTTCTGAGTATTCGTTAAGAAAAAATTTATCAGAAGTTGCGAAAGAAGCAAGAGAAAGAGGATTTAAAGGTAAGAGAGGCAAAGTTCCAACAGCTTATAGTGTTCAAAAAATTCTTACACGAACACAATATTGTGGGTACAATATTTTTTGTGGAGAAACTTATAAAGGAAATTTTGAGCCAATTATAGATGTTGAAACATATAATAAAACTTTATCGTTACTTAAACGACAAGGGAAAAATGTTGGTAGGAGAAGAATAAAACCATTAATAAAAATTGAGACAATGAAATGAGGATTTACTAGGAAAGAGAGGTTTTTATATGAGAGGAATACTAACAGATAGCATTCAAGAAAAAGCGGTGGCATTCTTGGATAGAACAATTTCACAAAAGGAACTTAGATTATATCCGTATATAGACTATTCAATAAAAAATGCATGTCAAGGATGGAGCTATTCAAAAATGGATGAAGAAGAAATTGAAATTCTAAACAGATTATACGATGAAAGACATATTATTTATTCGCCTGAAAAAATAATTGTAACTAGAAATTTTTATAATTATATGCAAGATGTATTAGCGATGGGATATGTTGAAGAATTTATTTAGCCATAAGAAACGATGATTTCAGAAACGAAAACGGAAAGAGAAAAGAGAGGAAACAATTATGGAAGATAATGTTGTCTGCGTGATTGCAACAGAAAAGCATACTGGATTTATAAAAACATGTACAAGCTGTGATAGAGAGAATGCAAATCATTATACCAAATATTATAGAAGTATAGGTTATAATTCTCGAACTGTAACTTATGAAGAGCTTGAACAGATCCACGAAAAAGAGAAACAAGAAATTGATGATCGGAGGATACAAGAATGGTTGTTGGCGATTTAGTTTATAATGATGATTTTGATTGTAATTGTAATTATGATATTTATGATTGCTCAGACGGAAAGCAATATGGTGATGGAGCAGAATTGATTTTTTGCACAAAAAGAGACGGTTTTAATAAACCATTGGATCGTATTCTTGATATGAAAATAAAGTATATCACAACACAAGATTCTACCATTGTAATAGAAGCAGCTAAATGAAACGTAGATTTCAAAATTAGGAGTGATAGAAATGAAATATATAGAAACCGAAAATCTCCTTTATGAAATAGATTGGGGAAATGGAAGAAAATTCAAATGCAATTCATATTGGAATGATGATACTTCTTTTGCATTGGACATTGGTGATGGAGAGTTGATTGATAAAGATGGAAATTCATATTTTATCCACTGTGAATACAATTGTGATAATGGAATATGGTATTATATTTTTGAAATATGGTTTGAAAATGATAGTTGTAATATTTATGACATTCCGGAGACTAACAGAAGCGAATATCTTTCGGAAACAGAAATTGAAGATCTACGAGGAATTATTTATAACTTATGCAAGGATAAAATAAATCTATGAAAACAAATTTATGTGGAGGAAAGCAATATGAAAGTATTTTATTTAGCACAAGAGAATTTCGGATGTGTTGTCTATGCAGATAATGAAAACGATGCATTTGAAAAAATGAAATGTCAAAGAAAAGAATTATTAGAAACTTTAGGATTGCCATTAGATATTACACGATGGGGAATTGAGGAATTTACACCGGACTTATATGATGGTGTCTTATGTTTTTATTAGAATGAAATAGAAAATTCAAAATTAGGAGTGATGATAATGAAAAGAGAAACGGCAGAAAAAATTGTAAAAAATTTTTTTAATCAGATGAACCCTGAAATGTGGAGCGGAAATGGAAATAGACCAATATCATTTGATGACAGAGCTTGGCAATATCCATTAACAAACGAAGTGAATCTTGAGATTACATTTGTTAATAACGAAGAAGATGGGTGGTGTCATTATTGTGATTTAGTATACGCATCTGACAATGTTTCGTTCGATATGTTAAGCGGGTATGGAATTGATTCCGTACAGAATATTATTGATACAGTGTTGGATTTATGCAGAGATTATGAGTTGTAATGAAACGGAAAGTATCAGGAGGAAAACATTTGAATAAGGAAGAAAGTTTGGCTTTTTTACAAAATTGTATAGAGAAAGTAAAAAGAGCAACAGCACAGGATATTCAATTCTATAAAGAAGTTTATGACAAAATATTTAAGAACAAAGGAGATAAAAAATGAGAGGAATTACATGTGCATTAATTAGTTTGACATGTTGGTACATGGGAAGCCATATGTCAAGAGTTAACTTGACAATTAAAGGAGCTTTAGCACTTACAGCATTTGGTATGCTGCTGTGTGCGATTGTATTTATGGCGTTTGGAATATAATTGAAACGGAAATTTCATTAAAAAAAGAGAGAATAAATATTTAACGGAACGATTTTCTTTATTGATTGTTGACATGAATTGGAGGTTGACTACTATGAATGAACTTGATAAATTATTAGTAGAAGTCGATAAAATTGAAGACGATGATAAGTGGTTAGAAGCAGAGCATGATACAGTCCAACAATATTGTGAAGATAAAAATTATGAAATGACAGAAGACGAAATGGAAACCATTCGATCGAGAGGATTGGAAGAGTCTTTTGAAAGTTGGATAGAATTTAAAGAAATGATGGAGGAATGATTATGAAGAAGTATAGTGTGACATTTACAACATATGAAGAATATGAAGTAGAGGCAGAAAATGAAACTGAAGCACTTAGAATAGCGGAAGAAAAATTGGAATCTGATAGATGTATTCCAATAGCAGATACTCATTATGATGAAAGTGATGTTGAAGAAATTGAGGAGTAAAATATGGAAGGATATATCTTAGATGAATGCAGAAAACATATTCTAAAATTTCATAATATGTCTGATACAGAGATTTATAATTGGATGTGTGATAATTATAAAGGATGTAGAGATTATGAAATGATACGGAGATGCAGTTTCGTAATATTTAAGGAAAGCAGGTGACGAAAAAGTTATCTGCTTTTTTAGTACAACAAGACAGAGAATAATAAGATAGGGTTTGATAAACTAATAAATTAAAAGATTGGAGGAATTGAAATGTTTACAGAAGAATATTTTTCAAAATGGTTTGATATTATTTCAGAACATGATGCAAGAACATTATGGAATGATGGAGATAGAAGTTTTCTCGTATTGAACATAGAAGATGGCACAGATAGATATGCAGATTGCTTTGAAAATTTTGAAGAAATAAAGAGAAGTTTTCCTGATGCTTTATTTGGATTGGACAAAGTAAAATAGCAATGAAAACTTCTCATAAAAAAAGGAGTATGAATATGTTTTATGACGATGATTTGATAATTGGTAGAGTTCCTAAAAAGGTAAAAGAAAGAACAAAAGAAAATATGGAAGTATATAACATGACGTTATATGACGCATTTCAAGAAGCCACTAGGGAATTTGCAAAGACCGGAACAGAATTATGGAAAGCATGGTACTATGATGATTTTAGAAAATTTATTCCTAGTGTATATAATTCTGAATATTTGGATTTTTCGAAATATCCATTAAAATATGCGAGAATAACACAATGAAAAGCACATTTCAAGGAGGTTCTATTTTATGGTTATGATAAGGCAAAGATGTAACAAATGTGGAAGACATCTTTATTCTGCAAATAACATGCGATTTTGTATATGGTGTAATTTGATTCATGAAAAGAGGTTTGATTATGAATAATATTGATAAACAGAAGGAAAGGGCAAGTAATACAGAAGAATTATTAGATCATTTGATTGAAATCATTGAAAACAATGATAGTAGATTTTCGCTTGAATGGTCAGTAGGTGGCGAAACAATTACAATGGAAATTTATGATAAATTAAAAAATATTGGTTATGCAGCGAAGATTTATCCGATTGAATATGATGAGAATGATGAACCAATTAACTTATAAAATATTGCCAGAATAAAATTAACGAAGGAATCATACAAAATAGTGTATGGTTCCTTTTTGTTGGAGAATAATAGAAAAATGAAACAAGGATTTCAGAAGGGAGAATCAAAATATGAAAACAAATGAAAGAAAATATCTAGAAATTAGCACGGCACATTTAAAACAGAAAACGTTTGAAGGACTCAATGCCATGGAGCCACCATATACTTATGAATATGAAGAAGGTGTTTTTATCAGTGTACCAGCTCAAAAAGAAACTAACATCAGTGATATGCCAAAAGATTTACGGATCTTACTTCAGTATGCATGGATAAATGGAATTGACTTGATCCGAATGGATAGAGACGCAGATGTTATTGATGACATTCCGGTGTATGACTGGGAAAAAAGAAGCGAATGACGAAAAGTTAGCAGAAAGAATTTGCTCATGTTTGTCAGAATGTATATGATGATGAAGAATATAGAAATAAAACAATTAAAGGTCTTATATTGGCGTTCGAATATGATGATATGGAAAAATTGAAATTAGTATTGAACTTACTATGTGGACGGATCGAAAATATGGAGAACGTATATATAAAACAAAGATAATACATAAAAAACGGAGATTTAAATAGTATTATAACACAGATAAAACCAAATATGAAAAAGTGGAGGTTATTATATGCTATATACAAAAAGCGAAATTAAAGAGCAAGTATACGAGGATTATATACAAGGAACATTAGAACTAGATGCATATTATTTTGATTTTGATGTTTGTGGTAAGAAAGGCATGTTACTTAAAGCATATGCCGATATTCAAAATACAATTAACAGTGATGAAGTTGTATTGTTACATAATGTGTCTTACAAAGAGAAAGGCGGTTATGTTGAGGTAACTGGAGATGTGGATAATCATGATTTTGATGAAATTTATAATGAGATGTATGAAGGTAATTATAAAGATTTTCTAGAAAGCTACAATGGAAAAGAAAAAGAAACAGGATTATATAGATTACTTGATTCATCATATAAAAATGGAAAAATTACTGGAACAAAATTGCACTTTATATTATAGAATTATTTTTATAACGGAGGACTAAATGTATGTATACATATCAATTTTGTTATGATGAAAATGTAGATGGCTATGGGTCGATTCAGTTTTGTGCAACAAGTGAAAATGAAGCACGAAAACTATTCACAGAATGGAAACATGATAATAAATATAACATTCCAAAATGTGATGTAAGCATTATCTACAATAAAGAAGATCAAGAAGAATATGGCGATGATTATATTGACCCAAGAAACGGAGATAAAAAATTATGGCAAATTTAACACATTTATTCAAGGTAAAACAAAAAGTTAAGTATCATGATCCAGACACAGGTAAATGGCATAATGGAGAAATAAAAGAAACACACTCAGATCATGTAATTGTAGATATTCCGGATATTTCAGATCATTGCTGGTTCGAGGAAGATTTGAATTTGGAATATCTTTATCCAGAATATAATTTTGATGTGTAGAAACAGATAACTATATGTTGTCTGTTTTTTAATTGCAGAAAAGGAGAATAGATTATGAGACAGTCAGATTATACAAAACATAGAGCGTTATCACGACATGAAAGTTATGTAAAACAAAAAGTAAAGTGGAGAGATAAAGCAATTGAATGGCAAGCAGATATGTACAATCAGAATTATTCGATCGAAGAATTATCTAATTGGAACGATTTCTTTGAAAAGAAAGGACGGATGTATGGGCTGCTTGTAGAATTTAGAGAAAACGGAATTTGTTAGGTGGTGAATAATATGAAAAGAATGTGGAATCTTCCAGACGGTTCACGGATTGAAATTGCTATGAAAAAAGTTGAAAAATAATTATCAGAAAGGCGGTATAAATATGGTTGATTGGTTTGGACGATGGACAGAGGAAAAGGATTACTCACAATATCCGAAAGAGAAATGGTGTGATTATGATCGAATGGCAGTATGGATCAGAAAACAGGGATATGAACCTAGAACTGAAATGGAAAATTTAATTACAAATATTTTTTCGTTCTATGAATCTGAAATTGAAAATCATGTTAGTGATTACGATACTGAAAATGGAAATTTTGATGGAACGTATACAGAAGCAGCACAAGCTTACGTAATGGATAGTGGCGGTCTAAGCGAGTTTGATTATGAAGTATAAGACAGAAGAGGTTCAATATATAAAAGTGGAGGTAAAGAATATGAGAACAGATAAGAAGTACATGATGATTGTAACAGAAGAAGATGACAGATACGATGCAGAAGATGGTTATGATTGTGACTTTTATGCAGATCATCCATGGGAAGGGAATTTAATTGATATTGTATATGGCAACAACATTGATGAGTTACGGGGTAATGGCGAAAATGAAGGAATGTTTTATATGTTATATTTAGCTGAAAACGGAGAGAGAATTGGTTATGGATGTATTGATTTTGACGCCATCGAAGAAACAATTTCGATATCTGAACTAGAAAAATGCAAAGATATGAACACTACCTGGACAAAAGATGATATTATAAATGCATTGGTCGAAGGTGATATAGAACCAACCAATGTAAATATTGCAAAAGTTATTACAGCGGATTTTGTTCAAAATTTCAATGATAGAGTTATTGAGCTTGGAAATGAGATGATTTCGTGGCAGGTTAGTGATGTTTTTAAAAAGAAGGGAGAATAATTATGGTAAATAAATATGATAACATACAGGACACAACAGATAAAATCTATGAATTTTGCAAAGACTACATTTTTGAGCATGGTTATGCTCCGTCTTATGACGAGATTGGAAAAGGTGTTGGAATTAAAAGCAAAGGCACTATCCATTGTAATATGCATAAATTATTGAAAGAAGGTAGAATTGCAACAGATTTAAAAGAACTTGCGTCCAGAGGGTTCCGTATTTCTGGTTATATTATCATGCCGATAGGAGTAGATAAAAGATGAGTAAGACAAGAGAAACACCATGTTTATACTATATTTGCGCAGGACAATGTAGTAAGGGGAGAGAAGCAGATCACCATCATTATTGTCAACACTGTGATAAATATAGGCCACGAGCAAAAGTCCGACACATCAATCAAAAGAAAGAGAAATTGGATAAAATCAAAAAAGAGGAACGTTATTAACCGGTACAAAAATGTGCCGGTTTTTTGTTGCAAAGAAAGGAGAATATATGAAAAGAAAAACGTTCAAGGAATATTGTCAAACGGATGTGTGTAAGTTCGAGAATTTGGAAAAGAAATGGAACCCAGCACAAACAAATATAAGAAAGAAGTTGATTAGGTATGTAGAACTATATGGATATGATTTGTCGGAATCAGATATGGAGTTTATCAGGGAGTGGGTGATTGAAAGTGCTTACAATGTTTTGAAATTAAATCATCAATTCGATGAAGAATTTAAAAGCCAAAACAAAAATATGGAAATTTCAAAAGAGGAGTTAGAGCTGATGTTTCCGTCATACATTTTTGAGTAGTTAAATTTTAGGAGGAAGATATTATGTCACTTGAATATGCCGTGGGATACTATGGAACATTTGTTGCAATTGGGGTCATTATTATTATAATTATTGCTGCGATTGCCGATTTATAATTGGAGGAATAAAATGAATGAAAAAGTCCAGACAGGCTTAGAGGAAGAAAAACTTAAATATAAACGAAAAATCGAAAACATTATGAAAGGGAAGTCTAAGAATCTACAAGACTTCCTTTTATATATGCATGATTTATCAGAAAAGACAAAATATGTTTACATGTGTGATGTATTAAAATTTCTACAGTTCACAGGAAAAGAAAAAGAAGAAGATCTTGAACTGAGAGATTTTGTATCCTATATGGCAAAAATACAAGATAAAGACAATGGATTAGAAACAGTTTCTTCTTATCAAATTGCAGTTTATTCTGCACTAAAACTTTTTTCAAAATGTATGTTTGCATATAAAATTTTTTCGAAAAATTATATGGAAGAAATTACGAAGCCAAAAAAGAGAGAGCAACAGAGAACAATAGAAAGAAGAGAAAAGAGTTATTTGACTCCAGAAGAAACACAAACGTATCTTTATAATGTAGACCATAAGCTAACAGGGAAAACAAGGAAACCATCAGCCATTTGGTCACAAAGGGATATTGCAGTTATAAAACTTTTCCTTTCTACAGGTGTACGTTGTGCAGCATTATCCAATATGGATATAGAGAACTTAAATATGGATAAAGGAACTCTGATTGTAACAGATAAGGGAAAGAAAGTTCATACATTCATTTTAATTCCAAAAGTTTTAGATGAATTGCAGAAATGGTTGGCATACAGAGATCAACTTGTAACAGTACGCGATACACCTGCTCTATTTCTTGGGAAAACCGGAAAGAGATTGTCAACAAGTGCAATTTCAGATATTACAAAAAAATATGCTTGTAATATAAAAGGAAAAACAATTAGTCCACATAAACTAAGGGCAACATATGGTACTACATTGTACAACGCAACGGGTGATATTGTGCTTGTACAGAAAAATTTACATCATGCATCAATTAATACAACGCTGTTATATGTAAGAGGAATGGAAGAAAAAGCACAAAAAGAATCTGTAGAAATCATGAAAAATATTATCTAATCATCAACGAGGCGGTAGACTTCCTGTTTACCGCCTCATATAAGAAAGGAAATTATTATGGTACAAATTTTAGAACTATTCGGTGGAATTGGAAGCCCACGGTGCGCATTACGGAATATCGGTATTCCTGTTAAATCAATTGATTATGTCGAGATTGACGAAGCAGCAGTCAGATCATATAATGCAATGTTCGCAAAAGATCTTCCGTATAAAACGCAAACAGTGGTCGGATACAATCTTCGTCCAGATATTCTGATACATGGTTCTCCTTGCAATGATATGTCTGTTGCTGGACATCAAGGCACAGCTACCAGAAATGGAAGAATAAATCATGGAGCTGGCGCAGAAGAAGGGTCTGGAACAAGATCGAGTCTTATGTGGGAAACAATTAATATTATTAAACAGATGGGAGAATGGAAACCAAAATATGTGATTTGGGAAAATGTTAAAAATGTCAGAAGTAAATATATGGTACATAATCACGACAGATATATGGAAGAATTAAGTAAACTTGGATATACAAGTACATATGAACTATTAGACGCAAGAGAATTTGGTCTTCCACAAGCAAGGGAACGCTACTTTACAGTAAGCTGTTTGGACGGAAAGAAATTTGATTTTTCTGATCTAATCCGGATGCCGATGAGAGATATACATAGCTTTCTGGAAAAGAAAGTTGACCCAGTATATGAAGTGACACAGCCTAGCATTTTGGAATGCATTGGTGCAACTGGAATTAGAAGAGCGACAGTTATCAATGATTATGCTTATACAATCACTACTCGCCAGGATCGGACACCGGCGCAGGTGATTGACTTACATAACGGAAAGTATAGGTATCTTACAGAAAGAGAATGCTGGCGACTTATGGGATATACGGATCAGGATTATGAAGCAGCTGCATCTGTCCAACAGAAACGAGGAAGATATAGAATGGCATTATATAAACAGGCTGGCAATAGTATTTGTGTTCCGATATTTGAAAGTTTGTTTAGAAAAATTTTGTTGGGTGAAACTGCATAGAAAAACTATGTTATTGCTGAGGAATATGATATAATATAAATAATTATATAAAAGTTGGAGGAAAATAGAATGGGAGAATATTATAATACAATTATTTTAAGACATGCTGAAGGATCTTATACGAAAAAACAGTTCAAAAATTACTCTGAAGGAGATTGTATTTATGGACCCAATACTGATCCAGAAGAATTAAAACGATGGACATACGATCAGCTCAATGAAGCAAAAGCAGAATTGGCAAAATATAAATGTACATATGACGAGCATCCTGATTGCGTTGATGTAGAAGAATATGCACTTGAATATTGTGACATAAATACAGATGGAGAATTTGTGAATGGTTCAGATTACGATTTAGCGGAAAAATAGGAAGTATAATATGTTAAAAACTATGGGTTATTATGAAGAAAAACATATTTATACGCATGAAGCAAAAGAGACAAAGAAATGTCCAATGGGATGGGATCAATCATGTTATAGTTGTGTGCATTGTTTTCCTGGACATTATGAGCGACCTGATGATTATGATGGAAAAGACGTTTGTATGGAATGCAAACGATAGTTTTAAAAGAGAAATGGGATTGTTACAAAGACAGTCCCATTTTCGTCATAATGGAGAATATAATATTGAGGTGATTATATGAAATATCCAAAAGAAATATATTTGGACGGTTATACATATGTACAAATGTACGAACATGAAAAAGGTGGAATGTATTATCATTCAAAAGAAAATCCAGATCTAGTTACGAATACTTGTATAAGTCTATATCCAGATGGAAAACTTACATTTTTATGGAATGGAATTGAACAAAATTATGGAAAATATGACATTATAAATAACAGAAAATTTGAAGAATAATAAAATGAAACCAAGTTTTCTTTGGACGGAAAGGATAATTAAAAATGACAAAGCATAAATATAGCGTATATGGAGTTTTTCAAATGGACGGCTCATTATTTAGCGGTACTTGTGTATCGGATGATATTGTTAAGGTAATAGAAATGTTTAGAGAAAAAGGGTATTCTATATGGAATATCGAAAGAAAAGAACAAGTAAGAGTTAATGAACAAATTGGAATACGAAATATAAATATTTTAGGTGGATATTCTGCCGATTGGAATAATAAAAACAATATATATGGTTTATACAAACAGATAATAAAAAATAAGCCAGATGCAATTGACAAAATAAATACTTTAGACGAAGCAAAACAAATCTTGAAAATGATTACTGAAAACATATATATTAATGGAAAAATATATGAATCGTTGGATAAAATTTGTAAAAAACAAGAGGAAATCTAGGTTTACTACGGAAGGAATAGTTGATATGGAACAAACTTTTTATATTGGAATGAAAATTTGCGATTATTATACAGTTTATATAAATGATGATGGATATGAACAAAAAGAAATGGTTCAAGAAGATGAAATTGATGGATTTATACATTGTCTAAAAGTTTTAGGATACGAGGAAATCTAAGTTTCAGGAGGTATTTAATGGATAAATGTAAATGGTGCAATACAGAACTATACAAAGAAGAATATTATGGAGACGCAGCCTTTGATATGGAACAACCAATAGAAGAAGACGATTATACACGTTTGTCCATGTTGTGGAATTCTAAAACAAATAAATTTGGGTTATACGCAGGTGGAGAAAGTGAAGCAGTTGCAAATATTAACTACTGCCCTAAGTGCGGAAGAAAGTTATGAAAGATCGAGGTGACAAACTATAAACAGTCAAGAGAATTTTGAAATTTTTTTGAATTGTAAAAATGGGTAACTTTAATAAGCCATCTGAATACATCGTATTTCAGATGGGAGAAATTAGTATTAATCCACTAGAGATTAACGAAGTTTCTGTGCATTAAAGTCGATATCTTGCCTCTCCAATGCGTAGATGACTCTAATAAGCTTTTTGGCTACATGAGTAATGGCTACTCGATGTGGTTTGCCTTCTCCGCGTTTCTTGGCATAGTAAGTTGCAAATGTCATGTCAAAGCGGATTAACGGTAGACAACAATTGATAAGTGTGTAGCGGAGCTGGGATGATCCACGCTTAACCATCTTACCTCCGTGAGATTCAGTACCAGATTCGTTGATTCCTGGTTCTATTCCAGCAAATGCAAGCATTTGTCCTGGATTAGTGAAGTTAGATATATCGCCGTATTCAGAATAGATTACAGCTGCTGATAATGGTCCGATTCCAGGAACTGACATATAGTGAGGATGTACTTCTTCAATTAGTTTGTTGATTTCTTTTTCAATGGTATTAATCTCTTTTACAAGGGATTTGTATAAAGATAAAAGACTGTTCAGCTCTACATCAAAAATAGAGTTATTTACACCAACAGTATTGGCAGCAAGTTCTTTTAGTCGTAGAAATTGCTGTGGTGAAAACTTCCCCCGGGATAAGGAACGTAGCTTTTCATAAGAGGCTGAGTTCATACGAGCCATCTTTTCAGCAGAACCATAGTTTTCAAGCAGATAAAGAGCAGTTTTGGATAAGCGTTCATTAAAGAATGGTTTAAACTCAGGGAATGTATGATCTAACACATTTGTGATTTTAATAAGATAGAAAGAACGCTGTCGGATAAGTTTATCGCGTAAACGAGTTAATGACTTTAAAGAGTAAGCGTGGTAAAATCCTTTTGAATGGGGTTTGTATTCAACAGTCATTAACCAACGAGCTATTGATTCGCAGTCAACAGAGTCGGTTTTTGTACGCCTAAGTGTTTTTGATTTCTTGTATTCACTGATGAGAACAGGATTTACTTCCATGAAGGTTAGGAGAGAATTTTCAAGGAAGAGTTCAAGATTGAGAGCATAATGGGCAGTTGATTCAAACCCTATTCTTATGTCTGCAGGATTTGCGAGAGAATGAATGATTGTAAGCAGTTCATTAAAGCCGGCTTTATTGTTTTTGATTGTGACTTTAGAAACTACTTTTTGATCAGCTGCAGAAATGATGCAGCAATCATGTTTGTACTTGGAAATATCAATTCCAATAAAGTACATTGACATAGGTTTATACCTCCTGATAAATATTTTGAGCACTGCTGTCTTCCACAGAGAATTCGGCTGTGTAATCACGTAAATAAAAACGTCGATGCGTTAACAAACTGATTAACAGTAATAGACGAAAAGCTGTGGTCTGAGTCACCTCATACCAGTCAAAGCTGTAAAGTTATAGATACAGATCCACAGTGCCTTTTCAAAATATATCAGAGATGGAAATAAATACCCAGTGTTAACTGGGAGAAAGGAAAAATCCAATTACCATCTAAGATAATTGGATTATACGTGATGTTATGGAATATGCAATCGCATATAATGATAAATCTGGAAATGGATTCACCAAAACAGAGCCATGGATTTTAGATGATTTTGATAACCGAAAGGAATGTATAAAGAAAGCGAATGAGTTGATCATATCTGGTTATAAGAATGTAACTGTTTTTAACTATGATGAATCGGTTCCAGAGTGTATTGATTGGGATTATGTAAAACAGCATCAAAATTAATATTTGAAATGGAGGAATAATGTTATGCATGTGAATATCTTTGATACAAAAACAGACGAAGAGCTGATATTGCTATATAATCAGTTTCTTGAAGCAGAAAAAAATGGTGCATTCCCTGATAACACTGAGTTAGCAAAAATTAAGAGGGAATATGAAAAAGATTTTGGAGCAAAGACAACATTAATGCTGCAAATTGAGTTAACTCATGTAATAGCAGATAGATGGTTTAAAGAACACAATAAACGTGAAATGAAAGAGTTATATATTGTTGAAGATGTTCCAAAATATCTTGAGGATAACTCATCTTATAAATATGTTGTAAAAGCAAACAATTATGACGAAGCAATAGAAATGGTAAAGAATAAAACTGGTCATAATATTGAGTGGGATGCATCACTCGCCGATAATGATGATGTTTGGCAATAAAATTTAACTTTCAAATGGTGATAATATGGAAAAATTGAAATTGTACAAAGTGACAAAGGCAAGTTCAGATGGTACATTTAATATTGGTGATATAATTTGGCTTTCTAATAATGAAGATTTAAATAGTTGCAAAGGCTGCGGATGGCTTCCGAAAAGTGAGTGGGATAATCCTGGAAGTAACGATTTTGAAGTTGAAGAATGTACCGATTATTATTTAGACGTGACCGATCGGAGTGAAGAAGTAAGGAGAAAAGTTTAGATGATATATCTGATTGCATACAAGGAAAAAGATGGAAACGATTTTATGGGTCAGCCTTATATTCTAGGAGATTTTAATAATCTTGATGAATGTAAAGCGAACGCACAGCAGCTTATCGGAGATGGGTATTGCTATGTTACGGTATTCGAATGTGAAGAGAATGCGCCAGAAGAAATCTCGTGGGATTATGTAAAAAGAAACAAAATGGAATTTTGAATATGAAGTATGAAATGACGTTTTCATGATTATGGAAAGCAGGTGATATAAATGATTAAAGTAACTGGTAACGTAATGAAGTCGGAAATCGCAAACGCAATTCAACATTATAATAAAGCACCAATTTATGCATATTGCGAGGATTTACCTCCATTTACAGAGTGTTATTATGTAGATAGAAATGAAGGTACAGTACAAGAGTTTTGTGGTTTTGTTCTACATGATTTGATTGAGAAAACAAAAGATGGCGCAATTTCAATGATAGTGATTTATACTAATGAATCAGACTTGGAGAATATTGGAGTTTTTGAGGATTATGCAATATCAAACTATGAGCATGGCGGATATGTAGGAACTGTTGTATTAATGACAAGGTAAATGAAAAATTGCTTTCAAAAGGTCAATGGAGATGATTATATGAAAAGAATTAAAATGAAAAATAATACAACAAAATTTGTGTGGGATGGAGATAACTGCGTAGATAAGTACACAGAGCTTATAGAACAGTATTATTACGACTCAAAAGAAGAAAGAATGGAGCATAAAAAAGAAATGGAATCAAATGGATGGAATGATTCTGGGCAGGTTAAGGAAATGGTAAGTGGTTCTTTAATGCCGGGAGCAAAAAATCCTCCCGTACATGTTTGGTTCGGAAGTTATTATAAAACAATTAGAGAGTAGATGAAAGACTTCACTAAGGAGGTGTAGATTATGAGAGAATCAGAAGTGAAAAATATTATAGCTGTAGAGATTTTAGATAAAATGAATGACCAAGGAGGAGCTTCTGTATTAAGAGAAATTTTATTTAATCCAGAAAATAAAATTGATTGGGAAAATATTGGAAGTAACGCTATTCAAAAGCATATGCCAGAATTAAAAATGTTTGGCTAATCTTTGCAATTATAGAGAGATGATGAAAGATTGTTTTCAGAAGGCAGGTGAAATGTTGTGACTGAAGCAGATATTAACAAATATGTTGTCGAAGAAATGGGATATGCAGAAGAGCAAGAAGATAAAATTGCCATTAGGCTTGATTTATCAAATGGAGAATCTGTAGAAATCTGGTTTGACGAATATAATGATTGTTATACCTGGAGCAATGCCTCCTATGGATACGAAGATACTTATGCAGTAGTACAAGATATTTGCGAATGGCTGGAAGATAATTTATTAGAAGTAATCAATATAGAAACAGTATAATAATTAATATAGACAATAAAAGGAAGAAACAAAATATGGATAATATAATTTATATGCTTGACATTCCGTTATTTACATATGATGGATATGCAGATGTGATGGAAGATGGAACTCAGTATCAAGCACTTGAATGGAAACTGATTGACATGGAAAAATATAACGGAAAATATGTTGTGGTTGGTTTTGATGGATCGTTGAGAATTTATGAAGCTGAAGGCGAAAAATTGTTTGAAGGTTCATTACTTGATTCAAAAGATTTTGTTTGGCATCTGAAAAATAAAATTAAATAAAAGGAAGTAAAAGCATGAACTTAGAAAATATTAGTAAATACATGTGTTTGATTCTCAGACATAAACCAGAAGCAATTGGCATTACTTTGGATGAACATGGGTGGGCTAATGTCGTCGAACTGATTGACGGGATTAGGAAAGACAATCCTGGATTCGATCTGGATCATCTGTACGAGATCGTGGAAACAGATTCGAATGGAAGATACTCTTTTAATGAAGATAAAACACTGATCAGATGCAACCAAGGACATTCGATTCCTGTAGATGTAGAGTTAGAAGAGAAACAGCCACCAGAATTTTTATATCATGGAACTGGCGAAAAATACGTAGTGTCAATCGATCAGATTGGGTTAATTCCAAAAAGCCGGTTATATGTTCATCTTTCAAGTGACGTTGATACTGCAGAAAAAGTCGGACAAAGACACGGAAAAGAAGTTGTGTATCAGGTGGCATCTGGCCAGATGTATAGAGATGGATATAAATTTTATTTGTCTGTGAATAATGTTTGGTTAACTAAAGAAGTACCAACAAAATATTTGGAAAGGTAAAGTGATCGATATGAAAAATGTAAAAGCAATTACAATGAGCTTTGGAAAATTTAAAGACTATATTGAAATGGTTTCAAACGGAGGGATAAGATGAACAATAAGGCTATTTGTAGAAAAACCGATGAACATTTTACGGAAGGTAAAGAATATGAATGTACAGCAGCTTATTCAAGATATGAAAGTGCTGTTGTAGATATTCTTGACAACAACAAAGAACTCATTACATGTGAAATAAACGATAAAGATTTTCAATTTGTTTTCAATTAATGAATCAGACATTTCAAAAGGAGAGAACAATGGAAAACTATATGAATGCTCCCATTCAGTTAGAGTGGACAGATAAAGATATATTAGAAGATTTCGATAAATATCATGATAAGAAAGCAGTTTCCAGAAGATTTTGCATTCCCGTGTCTCAAGTAACAGAAATATTAAAACGAAACGGTGTGAAAGAAAAATGATTCCAAAATATTTGGACTATACAGTAACACCTGCAGATTTGAGGAATATGCCAGAAGAGAATGTAATAGAATTAATGATTTTTACGGATCGAGATCGGAAAGATAATGAGAATGCAGAAAGACTGTATCGGTGGTGTATACAAGAAATCAATTTTCGAATGGATTTGAGCGGATCTGAATATGAGCAGTAAGAAAGCGATGGCTGGTTTAGTCATCGCTTTTTTTATGATATGCTGCAGCTCTATAACGGAAACTCGCATCCTGGATTTCTTGCGAGATATGTTCCATTCGATCAATATATTCTGTAACATGTGATGGAATTTTTGTATCCCATTCGTTTTTATCGGAAGTAAGTAGATCATTCGGGGTGCATTCTAATGCTTCACAAATTTTTTCAAGAGTTTCAAAGCGAATACTTGCCATATTACCAGAACAAATTTTTGACACTGATGGTAAAGAGAGATCAGTAGCTTCTGCAAATGCAGCTTGACTTTTATACTTAGTCAATATTAAATGTTGGATATCTAATTTAATCATATTGCACCTCCGTGTCAATGATTATAACATAATTAAATAAGAAAATCCATAAAGATATGTTTATGTAAATAAAGATAAATTGTAATATAATAGCGAAAATAATAAAGATATATTTATATTAAGTATTGACATATTAAAGATATGTTGATATAATGAGTTCAACGTAAGAAAAACAAGAGAGAAAGGAGGAACCGGGTATGGATGTACATTGTGGCGAAATTAAACGTGGTGAAATCTATTGGGTAGATTTCGGGAAAACGAAAGGATCTGAACAAGGCGGAAAACGCCCAGCACTTGTTGTCCAAAATAACATTGGGAATAAACATTCTCCAACAACCATAGTCGTGGCAATCACATCAAAAAGGAAGCCCAATCTTCCTACTCATGTCATTTTGGAAAAAGATGCGTTGAATGGATTAAGTTCCGATTCGTTAGTAACATGTGAACAAATTAAAACAATAGATAAAGCTAGATTGTTGGATAAGATCGGAGAGATTAGTCCCAAAAAGCAAAAAGAAGTGAACAGAGCAATGCAGATTAGTTTACAGACATTATTAATGGAGCATTCCTGTTAAGTAACAAATAACCGGTTTGCAAAAAATGAGTGCCACCCATAGAATAATGATTGTTAACTGGCCGGTTGACAAATCATCGTTCAAAGGAGACACCCACAAATGAATTATAAGCAGAATGAAAAAATCAATCAAGTAAAAGAATCAACTTTGGTAGTCGGAATCGATATCGGAAGCACGACACAGTACGCTAGGGCATTTGACTGGAGAGGCATTGAACTTGGAAAAGTCTTTACATTTAGCAACAGCAGAGAAGGTTTTGAATCTTTCAAAGCATGGATGCAGCATTTGCAGGACAAGTACAGAAAGTCAGATGTAATCGTAGGTATCGAGCCGACAGGTCATTACTGGTTTGACCTCGGCGCTTATCTTGAGGATGAGGGCATCCTCCTGGTTATGGTTAATCCTTATGCGGTAAAGCAGACCAAGGAACTGGATGACAACAGCCAAAGCAAGAATGACAGGAAGGATCCGAAGGTAATCGCAAAGCTGGTTACCGAAGGTCGGTATTCTGCACCGTATACACCGGATGGTGTGTATGCTGATTTAAGAATTATGGTGACCAATCGTAAGAGACTCATCAGGGAGATGACCCAGATCAAAAACAGATTTGCCAGATGGTTCGCCATATATTTCCCCGAGTACACAGATGTGTTTGGGGACTATGAAGCACAGAGCAGTATGCTGCTTCTAAAGAAAGTTTGTACTCCGGAAGCAATCGTGGAACTGGGAGCCGAGAAAATCAATAAAATCTGGCGTGATGCAAAGCTTAGGGCTGTAGGAATGAAAAGGGCAACGACCCTGTGTGAGACAGCAAAACGCAGCATCGGCTTAAAGAAAGGCTCTTCGGCTGCCCGGTATGAAATGAAACTGTTGCTCGAGGATTACGAATACAAAAAGGCACAGCTTGACGCCGTTATGGAGGAGATAGAAAAGCTGTGCAGGAAGATACCCGAAAGCGAGCAGATGCTTGCCATCAAAGGTATAGGAGTGATCACGGTAGCCGGATTTCTGGCAGAAGTGGGTGATGTGAGGCGTTTCGAATCACCCAGACAGATACAAAAGCTGGCAGGACTCTCATTACGGGAGAACAGCTCTGGAAAGCACAAAGGACAGACGACCATAAGTAAAAGAGGACGGAGTAATCTGCGGGCAGTACTGTTCAATGCAGCGATACCGCTGATAGCTACGAATCCAGAGTTTAAGTCATTGCATGAGTATTACACGACAAGAGGGAATAATCCGCTCAAGAAGAAACAATCCGTGATTGCAATCAGCTGTAAGCTGATAAGAGTCTTTTATGCCATCCTGGCAAATGGGGTGACCTACGATCCGCAGAAGATGCTTTCTGACATTCATAGGCAGCCACAGGCAGCATAAGAAGAACAACTGTGAGATTCAGGAGACGTCCGCCGCAAGGTGCTGAAAGGAACAGAAGAAATTCATAAACATAGAGAGCCAAGTCAGATTTCTTACCATCAGAGCAGAGACTCAGCAATGGAGCATCATGACGCCCCTTTATGGATAAGCAGAACGAAGGAATTAAGGACCCTGAAGTAAAGGAGATCCTGTATGACATGGGAGGTTAGGCTGCCGTAAGGAATTGGGGGAAGAAAGGCCGATCATAACAGAATAAGACGACGTCTTGTTTTGTGTACCCTAAACATCCGAATATCCATGATTCATGGCCAAGGGGAATGACATAGACTTAGAAAAAATCTCTATAAAGAAGTGAAAATGTGAGAAAAAGCGAGTTAACAAGAGAAAAACAAAGATTATTATGGGAGGGATGATAAGATGATAGAAGCATATGAATACTCTGATTACAACCAAGCGATGCAGAAAATGAAAGAACTTGAAAAAAAGAACAAGAAGTACAAAATTCTTATTTATACAATTGATTATGATCAAAATGAAGAAAGTAAAAAAATAACTACACCTGCAGAAGGGTGTAAGTTAATTAAAAAAGCAAAAACTATTTTCCTTAACAGAGATGAAATAATCGAACATATGCAATTATATTCTACGATACAAGATATCGAACACATCAATCGAGAAGGTATTATGCATGACATTATTTTACCACATTTAAAGGAATGAAATGGAAATATTTACCGCTGGAATATACATGTCAAGAGGTATAAAATGGAAATATAAGGAAAAACAAAATTATAGTAGTACAAACAAATGTTCGAAAACATATTGACAAGAACATTAGTTCGATGTATTATAATTTTGTCGAACAAAATAAAAGAAGGGAATCATACCTGCGTTGGAGCGCATACGGTATGAATCCCTTCCTGTACATAACAAGCAAAACAAGCAATATTCATATGTGTTTAAGGTGTTGGAGCAGCTTAAACGAATAATGGCAATGTCCTGCTTAAGTATCATTATACATATTAATTTGCAATTCTGCAAGTCTATCTTGAGCAGTTCGCTATTATTTCACAATTTCATTAAAAGAGAATAGGAGAATAACAAATACGAAAAGGTGCTTATTATTTTAAATGAAAATAAGAACCTGTATTAAAGTTACCTATTTTTAAAAACTAAATAAAAAAAGGAGTGATTGGGAAATGCAGTACACTATCACAAATGGAAAATGTTGGGTCATTGAAAACCCAATGCGTCCAGGCGAGTATATGGCATCAACTATGTCATCTAGAGCAAAACACTTCACATTCAAACAGGCCAAGAGCTTATTAAATTCGCGGAATAAAAAGATGAGTTGGATTCGTCATGGATACTCGATGGTTGGAGAAGATGGTAAAGCACCATCTGTTTCTCCGAAAGCAAAAGGTAACGGTGGTGCTTTTCTAGCAGAGAATGATGTATTCGTTGATCTTACATTACTCGATCAGATTGAGGATGAAACAGAAAAATACTTAAGCCTAGCCGGTTGGGATGAATCTGAACTAAGCAATATGTCAGAATCGCTTAACACATACTTGTCAAAACTTGACTCTGAAGAGAGTGATATTAAACATGCTTTGGTTATTTACGCCCATAATCATAATGGGAAAATGCCACAGGCTCACAAAATTGCAAAAGTTGGCTATATGTTTTTACATATTTTAATTGATCGAGCGCACGTCAAGGCGTGTATGAGAAAAGTAACCATTATGAAGAATGCTCTTACATACTCATACTCCATTGGAAAATTACAGCATGAATTAAGCAAAAATGAGGATGGAGAATATAGCGAATATAAACCAAGAACTGCGAAATTCGAAGAAACGATGAAAATATTAGAAGGGTAGGGTGATAACTATGAGATACAAGTATTTAACAGAGACTCAAATAGAGAAATTAGAATCTCTTACACCAGAAGAAGCAGAAAAAATTCAGCAAATATATTTAGACAACGATATGTACGAACTTAAAAAAATTTGCAAAACCTTAATCTATAAAAAGAAAAAATCATCGAAGGATTTACCGACACTTCATGATGCAGAACTTGAAAGTTTAGCAGTAGAAGTTTTTCTGTCGAGTTTGCTTAAATACGATTCGAGTGTTAAATGTACGTTTAAAACATTTTTATATGGTAATATTTGGAGAAAATATTGGACGTATACAAGAGATATTGAGCGTAAAAAACGCTGCGTTTATGTTCCAGATATTGATGAAGAAACTGGCAAGCAAAAAGTTGACAAAGAAGGAAATCCTAAAGAGAAGCCTGTATTTGATATCTCCATATATTCTCAAATCGATGAAGATGGAATGCAGCTCTGGGAAACATTTGTATCTGGAAAAACCGTGGAAGATGTCGTCTTTCAAAATGATCAAGAAATGTCATCTACGATGAGAGAATATACTAATAAGCTATCAAGAGTACAGAGTGTAATTTTACATATGCTTGCAGATGGATTTAATGAAGAAGAAATTCTTCAAAATTTACATATTTCTAAGTCACTCTATAACGACAGCTTAAAAGCTATCCGAAACAATACAAATACAAGAATACTTAGGAGGGATTATTAATGTTAGACGAATACAGAATCGAACAGATGGGTGTAGGAGCTTATGTTGATAGTGTTGATGAAGAAACCATCACTGTTGATCAGGCGGTTCAGAGAGCATTTTGCTGGTCAAATGAGATGATCAATAATTTGATTTACAGCACTGTATCTCAGAAACGGATTTATATTCCAAATATTATTCTTGCAGAAGAAAAAAGAGAGGATGGAATTACTGTCACATATGTGGTAGATGGTGGACAGAGAACAGAAGCCTTAAGACGATTTATCTTTGATGGACATAAAATTTCTAAATCAATCCGGAACAGATACGTAACATATCAGGGAAATAAATTGGACAAAAACGGGAAGCCAATAAGAGATGAAAATGGGAAACTGATTAAAGAAATAAAAACATTTGATTTGGTAAACAAAACGTACAATGATTTCCCTCCTGAGTTAAAAAAGAGAATGAGATCATGTCAGTTATCTGCCGCAATTTACCAGGAATGTACACCAGAAGATACTTGCGATTTGGTTATGTTATACAACTCAACCATTCCAATGAACGTAAGTCAGAAAGCTTTTACTTATATTGGCACATTTGCTGATAGAGTTAAACAGATCAAAGACAAAAATCGCTTTCTTAAAGATTGCACAATGCTGAATGAATTAGATAAAAAGAAAGGAATTTGGGAAAGAGTAATTATCGAATGTGTCATGGCTATGTTTCATTTGGAAGAATGGAAGAAGGCTCCAAGAGATATATGTAAATTCCTCAATGAAAATGCAATGACGGAAGAATTTGATACACTGGATAAATATTTTAATATGTTAATTCCTTATGCAGATAAACTCGATCATACAGAGGTTGCAGAATTGTTTGTATCAAAAGATTTTATGGCATGGTTAGCACTCATGAAAAAAGCTTTGGATGAAGGAATTTCAGTAGAAGATTTTGGAAAATTCCTGTTAGCTTTTAATGATATGAAAGAAGTCAAAGTAAATGATACGGACTGGATCGAGATTGAGCAAGACAAGCATACAAAAGATAAAAAAGTGATTCGGCAGAAAATTGACTATTTACATACATTGTTAGTGAAATTTTTACATATCGAAGAGAATAATACTAATGAAGATATTGAGTGTGAAAGTACTAAAGAATCATCGGAAATTTCCGCAAACGAAGAACCTGAGATTATTGGCGTTGACGATAGTATTGATCAAAATGATATTGATTTTGTACATACGCATGTAAACGAAAAAGTAGATCCGCAAGATATCGAATTTTATAACGAATGTCTTCAGGATACAAAAGTATCAGTGAATGTATATCAGCAGTGTAAAACTGCATTAATTGCACTTATGGTTTACGCAGCACAGAACAATCAAGATCAGGAATTTGAACAGTGGATCGGAGAATATCAGAGTGCTGATGATGAATATAGTTCCAACCAGGGGGTGAATTTCAGATTCATGAAGCGTGATTTTGAGAATTATCTTGTTAAAAATGGAAATGCAGCGTAAAGAAAGGAGAATAATATTATGAGTAATATGTTTGAAAAAGCAGTAAAAGGTAAATATCGTTTCCCGTATAAGGGACAGATTGTAGTAGAAGATTTATATGATCTTCCGCTTGGATCGCTGGATACAGTGTTTAAGACGCTGAATGCAGAAGTAAAGAAGACGGATGAAGAAAGTCTGCTTCAGACCAAATCCGAGGAAGATGATATTCTTGCGACCAAGATTGAGATTGTAAAATATATCTTTAATGAGAAACTGGAAGAGAAAAAGAATCGGCAGGAAGCTGCAGAACGTAAAGAGAAGAAACAGAAAATTATGCAGATCATTGCTACTAAGCAGGACGAGGCACTTCGAAATGCGTCCGTTGAAGATTTGCAGAAAATGCTTGGTGAATTAGATTAAAAAAATGGCTGGCTGGTATAAAACTGGTCAGCCAAACTTATAAGGTGATTATTATGACGCAAGAAGAACACGATCGAAAAATTCTTATTGAACGAGCAGCTGTAGAAGAACTTTTACTGAAAGAACATATTAGTGTTCCTGCAGCATACGAACGTGTCAGAGAATATGTAGATAGATTCGAAAAAGAATCGAAATTAGAAATTAGTAACGATTACTAAAATTTTGGAAAGTGAGAAAAAAATAATGGAAAACACGATGTCTGAATTAAAGGAATATCTTGATAGATTAGGAATTTCAACGGATGGCAAAACCGTAGAAGAAGTGATGTCAGAAATTGCAAGTGTCTGGAATAAACTTGCAGAAGATAAAGAGGAAATTTAATGTTTGGATTAGTCTTAAAAAGCGAATACAATCACATGAAAGATTTTGCTCAGTCAATTATTCATAATTTAAGAGATGACTTGGAATACGAGAGAAAGAAAACTCTATATTGGATGTGTAAATACGATGGCACAGTGGGAGACGATGTGTCATTTGAGGACTGGGTAAAGAGATTTGACGAAGTAAGAGAGGAGAATAAACAATGAGAACTTTAATTGTAGTAGATGTGCAGAATGATTTCGTAAATGGTAGCCTTGGATCGGAAGAAGCACAGGCGATTATTCCGAATGTGAAAAAGAAAATTGAAGAGTATTATAATCGTGGAGATCAAATTATTTTTACAAGAGATACGCATTATGACGATTACTTAAATACTCTGGAGGGAAGAAAACTTCCAGTAAAACATTGTGTTTTTGGAACAAGAGGATGGAAGGTTGTGAGCGACATTGAGGTTCCTAACTGCAAATATGTAAACAAAAGTACTTTTGGAACTTTGCAGTGGAGAAATATGACATGGATTGGAGATGGTGATATCGATCTGGTCGGTTTGTGTACGGATATATGTGTAATTTCAAATGCATTAGTCCTTAAAGCTATGTTTCCAAATACGGAAATTACAGTAGACGCAGGCTGTTGCGCGGGATCTACACCAGAAAAACATAAGGCGGCACTCGAAGCCATGAAAAGCTGCCAGATTAATGTGATTGGAGAATAAAGATATGATCATTTTAAATGGGAAAGAAGTAAAAGTAGAACACTTTCCAGATGGAACACAGAGAATCGTATTAGACGATTGTTTTTATCAGAAATATAACAACATTACATGGAAGTATGAGAAAGAAGAAGAACTTTCAGCGCTGATTTATATTACAAAACATTTAAAAAATTTTCCATATATTAAATCAATTGATCTTACAATGTTTTATCTTCCGAATGCCAGAATGGACAGAATCCATGATCAGGGCGAGGTTTTTACATTAAAAGGGTTCTCTGATGTTATTAATTGGCTCGAATTTGATAGAGTAGAGGTACTTGATGTTCATAGTAATGTTGGAGCAGCGCTTTTGAATAGAGTATATGTTTTTAATCCAAGAGAATATATTGATGAAGTAATTGAGCAGATTAGTAAAGAAAATCTTATTCTTTATTTTCCGGATGCCGGCAGTTCGAAAAGATATTCTGGATTGTTTTCTGACATTCCGTATTGCTATGGTGAGAAAAATCGAGATTGGAATACAGGAAAAATTCTTGGACTCAAAATCAGAGATAACGATATTGATCTTAAAGGTAAAAAAGTTTTGATGATTGATGACATCATTTCATATGGCGGTTCTTTATATTATAGTGCAAAAGCGTTGAAAGAACGTGGTGTAGATAGAATTTATGCTTATGCATCACATACCGAAAATTCAGTTCTTGATAGAGAAAAAGGAACATTAATCAAATCACTTGAAGATGGAACAGTTGAAAGATTATTTACAACAGACAGTCTTTTCACAGGAAAACACGATAAAATCACAGTTATGGAGGTCTAAAATGAGAAACATTTCTTTTATGCTGATGGCAGATACATATAAAAATACAAATCCTGATGCTCTTCCAAAGGGTCTTACAAAATTAACTTCTTATATTACTCCTAGAAAATCAATGTTCAAAAATCTGAATGAAGTTGTATTCTTTGGATTACAGGGTTTTATTAAGGAATATATGATTGATTTAGCAAATGAAACTTTCTTCAAAAGACCAAAAAAAGAAGTTATTGCAGAATATAAAGAATATCTGGATAATCAGATCGGTTCTCAGAGTTATGATCTTGGACGTATCGAAAAATTATGGGATCTGCAGTATTTACCTGTAGAGATCAAAGCTCTTCCAGAAGGATCTGTTGTAACAATGGGAGTCCCGTGTATCGAGATGAGTAACGCACATCCAGATTTCGCATGGACGGTACAATGGCTGGAATGCATTATGCAGTCTTTTATTTTTGGGACATGCAACTGGGCAACTGTAGGTCATAAATATAAAACACTTGCAAATGAATTTTACGAGAAAACTACAGATGGTGCTAATCCTGCAATGGCTATGGCGGATTTTGGATTCAGAGGACTCGGCATTGAGAACGGAGTTCATGCAAGTTCTTCATGGCTGCTATCTTTCAATAAAACTTCTACAATTCCTGCAACTCAGTATATTGATAAAATGTACGATGCTGATTGTGCTAAGAACCATATTGGTATTGGAGCAGTTAGCCTGGAACATGCAACCGTATGCAGTAATCTGGCTGTATGCGAGACAGAAGAAAATCTGTTAAGAAGATTACTGACTGATACATATAAGAATACATCTTTCAGTTATGTCTCTGATACATTTGATTACTGGAACCTTATTGACGAAACACTTCCAAAACTGAGAAAAGAAATCGAAGAGCATAATGGCAAATTCCTTGTACGTCCTGATAGCGGCGATATCGTTGAAATTTCAGTAAAAACTGTTCAGAAATTATATCAGATTTTTGGTGGAACTGTAAACTCAAAAGGTTATAAGGAGTTAAATCCAAAGATTGGAATCATTTACGGAGATGGTTGTCAGTACAGTAAGATCAAAGAGATTTGGACACAGCTTGAAGGATTAGGATTTGCAGCAGATGCGATTCTTTTTGGAGTAGGTGCGTTTTCTTTCTCTGCAATGTGTACGCCAGAAGATGGAATGGTTTGCTTAACAAGAGATACTTTTGGATTTGCAATGAAGAGCACTTATTGTGTAATTGATGGCAAAGAATATACCATTCAGAAGAATCCAAAAACAGATAAAAATAATCTGAAGAAATCTCATAAAGGACTTTGCTGTGTAGTAAAAGAAGAAAATAAATTCGTGTGTCATGATGGTTATGCAGAAGATACAATGCCAGAAGAAAATGAACTGAAACTCGTCTTTAAAGATGGAGAATTAGTAAAAGAACAGACTTTTGAAGAGATTCGTGAAAGACTAAATGGAGAAAATCATGATTGAAATTATCGAAGGAAATTTATTTGATACGGATGCAAAATTTATTTGTCATCAGGTAAATTGTATGGGAAAGATGGGATCTGGCGTGGCTTTGCAGGTCAGACAGCGATTTCCACATGTATACGAAGAATATAAAAAGGTAGCATCATCGGATATGCTGGGGAAAGTACAAATTGTACCAGTCAAGCCAAAATATATTGGATACGACTGTGGATCGATTGCAATTCCAAGTAATGAACAGTGGATTTGTAATTTCTTTGCACAAGATAACTATGGATATGACGGAAAACAATATACTTCTCTGGAAGCATTAGAAAAGTGTTTTAGAACTATGTGTTGGAAAGCACATGAAAGGAACAATAATTTTAGTGCAACAATTGCTATGCCATATAAGATCGGCTGTGATCGTGGTGGAGCAGATTGGGACGAAGTATATTCAATGATACAGAAGATTTTTAATGAACTTGATACTCATGTTGAACTGTGGAAATTAAATCAGTAAAGGAGAGGAGAATAGATATGTATACTTTTGATGCAAAAGAAACAAAAAATAAGATTGTCGAGTGGATTAAAATGTTCTTTGAGCAGAATGGGAAAGATTGTATTGCCACAGTAGGTCTTTCAGGGGGTAAAGATTCAAGCATTGTTGCGGCTCTCTGTGTGGAAGCTCTTGGAAAGAATAGAGTTTTAGGTGTGCTCATGCCAGACGGAGAACAGACAGATATTGAAGATGCCTATGAAGTTGCTAAACATTTAGGTATTGAATACTGTACTGTAGATATTCATCCAGCAATTCTTGCGCTAAAGCACGAAATCAGACCACAAATTGGTGATCATTGGTCAAAACAGACATCAATTAATCTGCCTCCTCGAATCAGAATGGCAACACTTTATGCAATTTCACAGAGTATGAATGGACGAGTTGCTAATACATGCAATCTTTCGGAAACACTCTTATCTTGGGAAACTCGCTGGGGCGATGCAGTAGGAGACTTTGCACCATTAAAGGATTTCACAGTACAGGAAGTAAAAGCTATTGGATATGAGACGATTCTACTGAAAAAGATGGTTGACAAAACGCCGTCAGACGGATTATGTGGATCTTCTGATGAAAGCGCTCTTGGATTTAAATATTCTGTATTCGATCGGTATGCAAGAACAGGTGAAATTGATGATGCTGCAGTAAAAGCTATTATCGATGCAAGGGTTGAAAAATACAGATTCAAGAGAAGACCAATTCCATATTTTGAAAGTGGTCTGAAATCATATTTAGACTGATTTGCATTCTAAAATAACCACAACAATTCACCATCATGAGCGTTCTACAATCAATTCTAACCTATTAAGAATATAAATTGTAGAACGCTTTTTATAAACGGATCATAGGAGAATAATCTTACATAGAAACATATAACTATTTACATAAAGAGAGGACAAAAACCAATGCCGATTAAAGATGTATTAGATGATATCGACTGCATGATCAACACACTTTGCCTTGCAAAACGGGAACTAGGCTATGCAGTAGTATATGAAAGTGAAAGAAACATTCTAAACGAAGATCAGTGGATCGGATTTATCAAAGATCATCAGCAGCCAAGCGGAACAATTATCAGAGAGGGATTAAAGCAGGTTAGTCGTATTTCTCGAAAACTGGCCGATGAAGTTGTGTACGGTAAAGAAAATGCTAATAAAATTTGTAGAGGAGATATGGATGAATAAGATTATCGAGGAAGATTTCGAATGTCTTGATGGACATATAACAAAAGCGTTGACATTCGATAAAGACAATGTATATAAAATTTCGGATTTTATCGAACTACTACAGAAAGCGATGGAGAAATATGGTGATAAAGAAATTGCTATACATGATATGAATTTTGACGTTATTTCAGGGATTTCATGGCCCTATATTTATTTTGATGAGACTTCAGGTGTCGATAATAATGGTATGATTTGTATTTTTGAATAGGAGAAAAGAAAATATGAAAACTCAAATTAGAATGGGTGTGTTTGAATCAAATTCATCAAGTATGCATTCGCTTTGCGTGATGAAAAATGAAGGTAAATATACTCCACAAGAAATTACTCATGATATGTGGTTATGGGATGATTCAAAAACAGGAGAGAAAAATTGTATTTGGATACCATATGAGGAAGATTTATATTTTGGAAGATCTCCATTTAGGGCATTAGCAAGTTTTTCTGATAAATGGCTATATGCTTGTGCTTCGTTGGTTGAAGAATATAATGATGATACATATAAAGAATTATTACGAATTGTTAAGAAATATGTGCCGACATTAAAGAAAATTGAACTTCCAAAAAAATGTAAATATATTCCGAATAAAGATAACGAAGAATATAATGCAGACAATTATTACCAGGAAGGAATGACGGAAGAAGAGTTAAACAAGTTTCTTTCTGACAAAGAAGAACAATATGGAATTGAAATTAATTATTGGACTGATTCAGAAAATGAATCCTGGAGATTCAATATTCCAGATACTGGTTCTGTGGATGAAGATATCCTTAGTGGATTTTTAAAAAAAGAGAATATCACATTAGAAGAGTTTATTTCTAACAAAAAATATGTAGTAATTCAGGATGGAGATGAAACATGCTATTTTTCTGGAATGAAAGAAGCAGGTTTAATCAATATGAATGCAATTGATCATGAATATCCAGAAGGGGAATGGTGGGAAAGATGAAAACACAAATTAGAAAAGGAACATTTGAAACAAATAGTAGCTCGGTTCACTCGCTCGTGATGTGTAATAAAAGCGATTATGATAAATGGGAACAAGGAAAAGTATTTCTATTTAGAGGAAGTGGCTATGCTTATCCAGATGGCAACAAACCTCAAGAAAATCATTTTTATACAAAAGAAGAAGCAATCACCTTTGAAAAATCTAGCAAGTATCATCCAAATTTTACATACGACACAGAAGGAGATCTTTTGGATTTTCTTCATGAAAATAAATGGTATGATTATGACTATTTTTGGAATGAATGGTGCGAAGATTGGGAAACTTTTGAAGAATCATTCACAACAGAGAATGGTGATACTGTTATTGCGTTTGGCTATGATGGATATGACGGCTGATAAAATTTAGGAGGATTATAGGAATGGAATTATTAGGAGCTTATAAAAATGGCAATTATCGTACTCTTATATTGAGTGATGGGACAAAGATCAGAAAAACAAATGATGATGAGTTTATTCCGGATTTTGCAGAAAATATGGATATCAAAATAACAAATTGTTGCGATCGAAATTGTCTTATGTGTCATGAAGATAGTATTCCTGATGGGAAACATGGAGATATTATGAACGAAAAGTTTATTGATACTTTACATCCATATCAGGAGGTAGCAATCGGTGGCGGTGATATCACTACACATCCTGATTTAATTCCATTCCTACAAAAACTTAAAGAACGAAAAGTAATTGCGAATATTACTGTAAATCAGATTCATTTTGAACAAAAACAGGATCTGATAAAAAGATTAGTTAATGAAAAACTGATCTACGGTCTTGGTGTATCACTTGTCAATCCAACGGAAAAATTTATTTCTCTAATTAAGCAATATCCAAATGCAGTAATTCATGTCATTAATGGTATCTTAAAACCATCTGATATCGAAGCATTAGGGAATAATAATCTGAAGATGCTGATCCTTGGCTATAAGCAGCTTCGTAGAGGGACTGATTGGTATACAGAAGATCATGAAAATATTGTAGTAAGACAGATGTGGTTGAAAGAGAACATCTGTAACATTTACGACAAATTCAAAGTTGTGTCATTTGACAATCTAGCCATCGAACAGCTTAATATGCGACGTTTCTTTACGGACAAAGAATGGGAAGAATTTTACATGGGCGATGACGGAAAATTTACTTATTATATTGACATGGTAGAAAGAAAATTTGCAAAAAGTTCAACAGCGCCAATGGATAAAAGATATGATCTGATAGATTCTACAGATGAGACGTTTAGGCGAATTGTGACAGAGAATAAATAAATGAAATCGAAATTTCAGAGGAGTGAGGAATATACAAAAAGAATTTAAAAACTTATTTTGCGATTTTACAGATAGCGAATTAGAGAAATGTTATCGGAGTCGAATTAGAATTTTAAATAAAACCAATGAGGATTATGAGCCTTATAAAGATATGGTAAAAAAATGTCAAAAACTTATTGGATATGAATATAATCCCAAAATGGCAGATGCAATTTGCGAGGGACATATGTTTAACGAAATTGCTAAACGATTTTTTAAAATTGTAAACATGAGTGATGATTTATGTGAAGTGTACGGGATTAAAAAGAGATAGGATCGTTCTTGCAAAGGAGTAATTTTTATGGATAAATTAAAAGATGAATGTTTAAGATCATATTTAGCAGAAAAGAAGATTAATATAGATTACTTCATGAAAATGGCTGGTGTTATTGAATATAAAAAAGCAATTGATAAATTTATGGAAAAATTTGATAGCTTATATTCTGAAGAATTGTGTTTGCATTTAACTGAAAGAGAGAATAATTGGGGCAATAACTATTACAAAAAACATAAGTTCGATAAAAATTGCGAATGTAATAAATGTAAATACTTTTGCAGATGTATGAAAACGGTAGAAAATCCTGTAAGATCTTCAGACGGCAGCTGCAAACAAAAGTACATCTTTGATAGTAAGGAAAAGGGAAAATAAACTTTGAATGTATATTTAGTAAGTATTAAGCGAAAAAGTTGGTGTCAGGATTACGCTATGGTTGTTATAGCAGAAGACGAAAAATATGCAGAAAGAAAAGCAAGATGGAGTTCTGATGATTTTCGAAAAGCTACGGACGTTGTGGTGCAAAAAATAAATTTAGATCAAGAACAGGTCGTATTGATTGCAAATACAGGAGCATAAGGAAGAGGTAAGGCATGAGAAATTTAGAAGAATACGAAATACAAACATTGTTTGAATCATTAAGCAGAGTATTACGAAATCAGAATAAAATCCTTATGGATCTTGAGCAGAATGGATATAAGCCTCACCTTAATGAAACAAACATATTAAGCAATAGATGCTTTGGTATCGCTCAAAAGTATCAAAATTTTATCGAAAAAATAAATGAAGATGAAAATAGTACAGAAGACGACGAAAATAAAGAGCCTATGACAAAACAAGAAATCATAGAGTATTTGGCATCAACTGGATTATACAAAAACACTGAAAGTGATATGTATTACGAAAAGAAAATGCTTGACGAAAATAAAACAGTTCCAATTAGAGATTTAGTAGAAAGATTTATTGATGTAGACAAGGAATTCACTGGAAAACCTTGGAATATCATGCAAATTCTAAAGAATATAGACATGGTTATTCCGTTGGAAGATCGAAAATAATCCGATAGAATGTTGTTTTCATAGGAGAGAACAATATAAAAACAAATAAAATTTTATGAGGAAAAGTAATATGATGAACAATTTTTTAAATGGTATGTTTGGCAAGGTAGGAAACGGAATGTGCAGATTGTCTATGAATGGTGATATCGCTGTTAAGACAAGCACTGGATACAAAACCTATAACGTAAAGACAGGAAAACTTACAAATTGTAACAACTTTGTATTCGACATCGGAGAAGAGTTTTTCTTTGTTATTCCAACTAACAAAGTTGAAAAAGGGGACATCATTCTTGTTAATGGTAAACCAAAGTGTGTCATCGAAGCGGATAAAAATAAAATTACAGTCGTTAATTATGAAGACTCTGCGGTAGATATGATTCTTCCAGAACGTCATGTATTTATGGGAAATACATATTTTTATGGAAAAATTGTTTCCATGTTTGGAAACGATATGTTTAAGAGTAAAAAAGGAACAAATAACATTTTTAAATATATGATGCTTTCTCAGATGATGAATGGTAACGATGGGACAAATGGTTCTATGACATTTGGTAATATGAGCTCAATGCTTCCTTTTATGATGATGGGTGGAGGAAACGGCATGTCTGAAATGTTTGATGGAATGTTTGATTTTGATATGAGTGACGAAGATGATACAGATGAAGCAGAGGAGGAAGAATAATTATGGGATGCGGAAGTTGGAAGTCAGATGATTTTGTAAGTTATTCAGCAACGAAAGGTCTTGATGTATCAGACGATGGTAAAATCAGAGGTTTATATTCTAACCAGGATATGTTTAAGGCAGTAACGCTTGATCATGCTTTAGATCCTAAGAATGTAATTAGAGAGTGCTGTGATTCTGCAGAACACCCGAATACTTTACCTGTTATCTTGGCGCTAGACGTTACGGGTAGTATGGGCGACGCAGCAGTTGAAGTATCTAAAACGTTAAATGAAGTAATGACAAAGCTGTATGAGAAAATTGCAGATGTTGAGTTTATGATTATGGGTATTGGAGATTTAGCTTACGATAGATATCCGATCCAGGCGTCTCAATTTGAGTCTGACATTAGAATCGCAGAGCAGCTTGATAAATTGTATTTTGAATTTGGCGGTGGCGGAAATAGATTTGAATCCTATACTGCTGCATGGTATTTTGGTCTTCATCATACAAAACTCGATTGTTTAAATCGCAATAGGAAAGGCATCATTATCACCATGGGAGACGAAATGCTTAACCCATATCTTCCTTTAGAAGGCCTTAGATGTAGTATGAAAAGTATTACAGGGGATAGTTTACAGGCAGATGTAGAGACAAGAGATTTGTATAAAGAAACATCGGAGAAATTCAATCTCTATCATCTCAATGTTGAACATGGCGGATATAATTATCGGCAGGAGTCAATTGAAAATTCGTTCAAAGAATATATGGATGATAAACATTTTAGAAATGTAAATATGAATAATATCGCAGATGCTATTGTTGATATTATTGTTGGTGAAGTAGAAAATAATGAGACAAATACGAATGTAATGATTTCTACTTCTGGAGAAATCGTTTGGTAGAATAGGAGACAAAATGATGAAAGACATTAAGATTGTGATTGGTGGATCGTTTGGCGACGAGGGAAAAGGGTTGATAACAAATTATTTTTCTCAAAAGAAAAATAGTATTGTTATATGTTCTAATGGTGGAGCGCAACGAGGACATACGGTTACGTCACCAGATGGCATTCGACATGTCTTTCATCATTTTGGATCTGGCACATTTAATGGAGCAGCTACATATCTGCCAGAAGATTTTATTTTAAATCCTATTATTTTCAAACAGGAATATGATGAGTTGACCAATCTAGGATATCGACCAGAAGTTTATATCAACAAAAACTGTATGATTACGACACCTTGGGATATGATGGCGAATCAGATCATTGAAGAAAGCCGTGGAAAGGACAAGCATGGTAGCTGTGGGCTTGGAATTTTTGAGACAATAAAAAGATATAAAGCTGGTGTAATAAATGTTAATTTTTCTATCAGAGACTATTATATAAAGCAGTTTGAAAAAGAGAAGATATCATTGTCTTATAAGTGGGAAAAGTTATTTCTTGACGATGGAATTTTTCATCATTTTTGGAACGACTGGGATTTTATGAACATTCATAGTGTTGAAATGGAAACAAATGATTTTTTAAATGTTTTTGATAATATTATCTTTGAAGCAGCACAAGGGCTTCTTTTGGATCAGAATAATACAGATTATTTTCCACATCTTACACCATCAAATACTGGTATCAAAAATCCAAAGAAAATTATTGAAAATACTAACTGGGCTGATGATATCAATATTGAAACCTGTTATGTATCTCGTACATATTTAACAAGACATGGAGCAGGAAAATTTCCTAGCGAATGCGACAAATATTTAATCAATCCGTACATGTTTGATAAAACAAATATTCCAAATCCGCATCAGGATACATTAAGATATGGAATGTTAGACTTAAAAGAATTATACGATAGATGTGAAAAAGATGTTGGAACATTCGGAGATAAGAAATCAATTGCTATCACACACGGTAATGAATATTCGGTTGATATGAAATTGTTAGAAGAATTATTTGACGAATGGAATATTTATTATTCTGACGGTGAAACAAGAAATGATATTTATGAACTATAATTGGAGAAAATATATGAAAGTAGCATTAACAGGACATAGATCTGAAAGACTTGGACTTCCAGAAAACGAAGCGGATGATGCTTGGGAAAAGATTGAAGAATGGATTGTAAAACAGCTCTTTAAAATGTATGAAGTTTGTTATTTGGAGAGAGAGAATTTAGATACCTATTGTGGTATGGCTTCAGGAAGCGATTTTGCATTTGGAACAGTAGCTATGTTAGTGAAGGTGTACGAAATCATTCCGTTGCGATTGCATTGTGTTCTACCATGTAAAGATTATAATTCGTCACATGCATTATATGATGACATGAAAAAATATGCAGACGAATGGATTGAATTATCTGATGAATTTTACAAAGGTTGCGACAATGCAAGAGATCAATATATGGTTGACCACTGTGATGTATTGTTGGCAATTTGGGATGGTAAAAAATCTGGTGGTGTATGGTCTACGATTCGCAAAGCGCAAAAGGCTGGTAAACAGATTGTGTATTGTCCTAAAGAAGTATTAGAGGGTTAATTATATGTTAAAAACGGTCGCAAATAAAGAAGAATTAGAAAATTTGATAATTAAAGATATAGATAAAATTGTATTATACACAACTATAAAAGACGTTAAAACAGGTGAAGAAAGTGAAATACAAATCGATATTACAAATTGTCATGATGCAGCAATCACTATAGATAAATGGGAAGAATTGAATATCAAAAAAATGAGGAATGAAATAAAAAAGAAAATATCTATTGAATGCTTAAATTATAATATGGAATTTAAAAAAGATGATAATAAGAATAATTTTCTTACATATATGTGGGAAAATAAGTAAATGGGTATAAAGATGTCAGTAGGATTTAATTGGTTCAAATCGTACAAAATACATATCCATAAAGGAACTACAATGTTTGATTACGATGATTCAGATATCGAATATATTGGTGGAGGTAGCACATCATATTCTGGATATAATATTGGATTGGTACAAGATTTGATCGAAAAATATAGTGGAAAGAGAATATCTATTATACAAGGAAAATGGCTCGAATCAGAAGATCAGGACTTACATTTGATTGATCCAAAAGCGATGACTGAGATTTGCCAGAGAATTTTAGACGGAAGCGAGGTAGATAATGTTAATATGAGATCTCGCATTGAATGGTTTAAAAAGCTATCTGATCAAGGATATTATTTATCTTATGACTATGCGTATTAAATTGAGGAACTCGTTTAGAGGAGATGGGTGAATTATGATGAACAATATGATGGAGTATAATGGTTATCATACAAAAATTGAATTTGATGCGGAATCGATGACTCTAAGAGGAAAAATAGAGGGAATTAATGATTATGTTGACTTTGAAGCTGGGGACATTTCTAGCATTGAAGTTGAGTTTCATTCTGCGGTAGATGATTATCTGGAGTTTTGTAAAGAAGTTGGAAAAGATCCAGAGAAAGAATATAAATAATTATATCTATAATCATACAGAATATGATAATGAAACGATTGCAGAAATGCGAGAATATGCAGAAAAGAAAAACACAAGACTGAAGAATAAATATGAAGACGAGATATCTAAAGGTTATCATCCTGAAGAACCGGTATATATAGATATGACCGTGTTCGGAGCAGTCGGATGAAATATGTCTTTCACAGGAAAGAATAAATATTCGAGGAGGTGATGATGTGAATCCAATTTTGATCCTTGGAGCAGTATTAGTTACAGTAATTTTATGGTTTCTGTTGACTTTTCTGTTCCAGCCATTGGGAAAATTCCTGCTTCATATTATAGACGACACATTGGAAGCAATGGAAGAGGAAGACAAACACAAAGAAAAGGAGAAGAAGAAAAATGAAAAAACGGTAAATTAGGTGGAATTGTTTTAGGAGTAGTATTGGCTGCAGGACTAATTGTAGGCATCAAATGTATGGAGAGAGTGCCAGCAGGATATGTAGGAGTTGTGTATAACTTCTCAGGCGGAATTTCTGATCAGGTGCTGACACAGGGATGGCATTTTGTATCTCCTACGAAAAAAGTAACTACATATTCGGTTGGTATTGAGCAGTCATACCTTACATCCGAAGATAAGGGAGATTCTCCAAAAGATGAGAGTTTTTCTACACCAACATCTGACGGAAAATCTCTTACTGTAGATCTTGAGTTCTCTTACAAATTTGATCCAGATAGAATTACTAAAACTTTTACAATGTTTAAAGTTCAGTCTGGTGAGACGGTGAAGAATACGTTTATCAAGCCTAAAATGAGAGCTTGGACGCAGGAAGTTACTGCAAAATTCCCTGTTACGGATGTATTTGGAGACAAACGTCAGGAACTTAATGAAGCTCTTGACGTATATATGAAACAGAAATTTGAGCCATACGGTATCATTATTGACACAGCAAATTTCACCAATATTGTAACCGATTCTGAAACATCAGCAGCGATTCAGAGAAAAGTAACTGCACAGCAGGAACTTGAGCTGGCTAACATTGAAGCCAAAACTGCAAAGGTACAGGCTGATAAGGATAAAGAAGTAGCACTTATTGCTGCAGAACAGGAAAAAGAAAAAGCCACAATTGAAGCTGAACAGAAGAAGATCCAGGCTGAAGGTGAAGCGGAAGCAACAAGGATTAAAGCAGAGGCGGAAGCCGAAGCGAATAAAAAGATTGCAGAATCTCTTACTCCAGAGCTTATTGAAAAGCAGAAGATTGAAAAGTGGAGCGGCGAGGTTCCACAGGTACAGGGAAGTAATACTCCTATCGTAAGTATTGGAGAATAATATTTTGTCATCCGTGGTGTCATAGCTACGGGTGACATTTATAAAAATAAAGGAGAAAATACATATGAAGAAAAAATTAGTAGCAGGAATTCTAATGGCAGCACTTGCGGTATCATGCCTTACTGGATGTGAAGGGTTGAATAGCGAAGTAAACGATCTCAATGGTTCCATCACGGGTAATACATATAATGCTTCGTTCTATACGAATGAAGGTGAAAAGTTCATGGATATGAGTGGACAGAAAATTGACCTGGATTCCAATATTGTAGAAGAAGAAACGTATTCAGATGGCAGTTGGGGGTATACGAAAAAATTGTCCAGCGTAGTTACGGTCACAATTGATGGCAAAGAAGTGGAGAACTGTGGAACTACAATGATTTTTGCGGAAAAAGGACTAAATCCTGATGTGGATTTTCAAAGTCCAGAAGTAATTAATAGTAAAACCGATGGTAGTCTTGGAGAGAATGTTATCATTGCAAGCGTTGTCAATAGATTTAAGAATTATTTTGGGAAAGCTCGTGTGGTCGTCATCCAGTCTCAACTTGGTGATCCGATTTGTGCCTATTCTGGTGATAGTGTGTATTATGAAGTATGTGAAGATCTGCCGAAAACGACAAAATTAATGATCGACGGAAAAGCATTATATATTCATAGAGCTAACTTCCAGATTATTGACAAAGAATTATTGAATTGAGGGAGAACATAATATGGATAAATCAGTATTAATAATGGATACACCTAAAACATGTTTAGACTGTATGTTTTGTTTCGAATTAGATGAAGGAATTGAAGCTTGCTGTTCTGTGACAGCAGACGAGGAAGATAAAAGTTTATGTAAAGAAATTATCTGTGAAAATGGTTATTGTAACAATAAACCAGAATGGTGTCCATTAAAGGAACTACCAAAAGAAGAAAACGGAGATGAAGATCTTTGTAGTTTCGATCGTGGTTGGACAGCAGGTTTTAATACATGTCTGCAAAGAATTAATGGAGAAAAGTAATGTATAGATATATTGCAGATTTACACATAGGATGTACGAATTCTTTTGAGCATCGTACATTGGAGCATGATGAGATTCTTGTGAAGAATTGGAATTCTGTTGTCAATAATAATGATACAACATTCATTTTAGGAGATATTGGTAGATGTGGCAATAATAAAGATAATGAATATTTATGTTCTGTCATTTCAAGACTCAAATCTAAAAAAATTTTAGTGGTCGGAAATCATGATGAGTCAGGATTGAAAGATTATAGGGTAAAACAGTTATTTGAAACTGTGGTTGATTATTTTGAACTTACTGATAATTACAATGGTATTAATCAAAAACTTGTGCTTTCTCATTATCCTATCTTCTCGTGGAATGGTTGTTATAAAGATACAGTTCTTCTTTATGGTCATACACATGGTAATTTCGATGACACTATCTATCAGGATTCTCTGGAAAAACTCAGATATAAAGTAAGACAATTAAATATAGAGAATAAAGAAGTGAAGAAATTCAAAAACCTTCCTTATGCTTATAACGTTGGTGCAATGATGGGTTGGATCAATTATTGCCCTAGAACATGGGAAGAAATTAAAAAAGATCAAATATTTGTAAGAAAGGTTGAAGGGCGAAATGAATAAAGTATATATTGTTACATCTGGAACGTATTCAGATTACGCAATTGAAAAAGTGTTTGACAATCGTGAAGATGCAGAAAGATATATTTGTTTACACGACAATGACGGTTGTTTGGATATGCGTGTAGAAGAATATGATATTTACAAAAATGCAGAATTAAAAAATGTAAAAGTTCATTACGGTATTTATTTTATTATGCGTGAAAATGGAATCAAATTTTTTGATATTGTATACGACAACAAACCTATTAAAACAAATATTAATAGATCTAAACATAACTATTTAAAAAGTTACGATGGTACATTGCCGTTATCCAATAGAAATATTTTTAAAGATAAAGATGTTGTAAAGAAAATCGTATATGATGCGGTCGCAAAATTTGAAGCTGAAGAAGCTGGAATCTGTTAGAAGAATTATGCTTGAGAGATTAAATAAGATTATAGAATCAAAACCATTTAAGAATGCAGCTAGAAAAACGGGCAATGTGGTCAAAATAACATTATCAGTATATTTTATTCCTATTATTATATCTGTTGCGCTGATTCCAGTGATACATAAATGGTTCTTTATCTTAGCGATTGTTATGTTATTTTCAACGTATTCATTTTCTAAATGGTTAATTAAGTTACTAGAAGAGGGGAGATTATAATGTTCTATTCAGTTAATGTTTATTTTGATGGAGAATAAAATATGGTAGTTAGTTTTAGCAGAAACATCTTTTTTGAAGTTGTATTGCAGAATTGAAAATAAAATCATAAACATAGACGGTAAAAGATGGAGAAATGGCAGACATAAATGTAGATGTCATGTATGCGGCAAAGTTTTGGATTCTAAGAAAGATAAGTATAGTCCAAAAGAATGCGGTTGGATGAGATTAAAAGACAGGAAAATTTACGATCCATGGATTTGTCATTCATGTTTGGAACATTATAAACATGGTAAATGGAATGTTTTAGATAATTATAGTAATGCAGGTGTGTATTGTTCTGAATGCGGAAAGAAAGTGTACAGGTCTGATTATGCGAATCAGAAAGTAAAATCAAACTTCTGTCCGAACTGTGGAGCGAAAATGGATGTGAATTGATTGGAGGAATAACGATGGAGAACAAGACATTGACGGATATCTATCTGATTTGTAAGGGTTGGTATAACAAGAGTCTACATAAAAACGAACTAGAAGCAATGAATTCATATTATCATAAACACTATGGATGCGATGATATTACAGTTGACGTACCGTTTGCACTTCATTTGTTTCTTGATCCTTTAACATTAGAAATTATAAAAAGAGATCCTGATAAAGCAAAATTTCTTTTTATGGACGTGACATTCGGAGAAAATAATCAATTATTTGTTAATGTCATGTATAGGCGAATTATACATATGATTATTCAATGTACCATTGGAACATTCAATCTGTCAGAATACGAAGAAATGTTTGACGCAGCAAAAGAGTGTAATTATGAAGATGAAACACTTGGGATTATATAATGAAAGCGATATTTCGTTAGGAGAATAACAATGGTATGGAAGAATTGTTCCGTTGAATGTGGATAACTATAGTCTCGAAGAAGAGGTTATTGAATCTTGGGAGTGGAACAATCCAGAACAAGAAATTGAAAATGGATTTCTGGTAGTAGTTAGTGTAGACGTGATAGAGGATGAAGTATAAGAGGTGAAGAAAATGCTAAATAAAGAAAAATATAAAGATAAGATTTTTGAGATCGCTGTTAATCATGATACATGTGGAGTCAAAAATGGAGAAGTGCGTTCATGTGGAGAATTAAGTTGTTATGATTGTGATTTTTATAGTTCAGATCATTGCGATATGGATTTTCAAAAATGGGCAAATTCTGGATATAAGGAACCAGAAATTGACTGGAGCATGGTACCTGTAGATACGCCCGTGTTGGTAGGAAATGACAAAAATGATCTATGGATTCGAAGATACTTTTGTAAATATTGTAATTTAGCTAATGATTATAAATTCGAAGTTTTTTCTGAAGGTAGAACATCTTGGTCTTCTAAAGGAGACAGTTATTGTTATCCATATTGTAAATTTGCGAGAGAAGAAGACATTGAAAAATACAGAAAGGTATAAATATGAATCAAAAAAATATGAATACGTTATAGTGTTTAATAATTGATAGGAGTGATAAACATGATTAATATCAAAGAAAAAGAATTAAAACCATGCCCGTTCTGCGGGTGGACTAAATTAAGAATTGGTCAAAAGACAAGATATTCGAAAGTTGCATATTTTGTGATTTGCAATAAGTGTCATGCTAGAGGCGGAACGTGTAGTGTAGATACTTATAGAAAAGAAGAGGAACACGATAAAACAAAATGCGAAGCAATTCGAAAATGGAATGAGAGAATATAATTATGAATCAATTGGAAGAGGCATTGAGAGAGCAAATTGATTATTGTGTAAAGATGGAACATTTCCATAGTGCAGTTTTCTGTTCTACACAGGAGAAAAAAATAATTGTAGAAAAATCATTAGATAAGATTTTAGAAAACATTCCAAAAGAATCACATTTATTTCTTTCTCGGCGTGATAACACATCTGTTTTATTCTTTTCAAATTCAAGTGTCTTGAGAGTTTTCAATTTGTCGGATTTAAAAACTAATCGAGGTTATAAGTGCAATGGATGCATCATCGACAAAGAAATGCCACAGGAATTAAAAGAAATTTTGGTGTATGCTCGAATAATTCCTAGGACATTTACTATGAACGGAGAATATGACTACGAAACATGGGACGCTGTTAAAGAGAGGGTTAAAGAAGTATGGTGGCCAGATACGATAGATGAATTAAGTTGTTAGAAGAAAACGGATATGTTATTTTGTCGTATATCCAAATAAATGGGGTAGATATGGAATTTGAAAGACATTATCATAAGAGTGAGAAACTTTATATTGAATATTTAAATGTATATGGAACCGTGCATTTTGATTGTAATGAGTGTTTCTGTGGTAGATCATGGGTTCTTCTGACGGCAAGTAAAGGCGATGATTGGCATAAGCCATATACCATTACTGTGACTATTTGTGATCAGGATGATTATGATATTGGACAAATTTACTATTGCAGAGAAGAAAACTTTACACAGGTTCTAATAGAATTAATTAACTGGATGAATGATTTAGAACACGGAATGTGTTTTTACGATGAATTCATTGTAGATGTAGAAAACTTCTTTCCAGATTGTGGTTGTAGAAAAGAGTGGAGGTAATTATGGAACATATAGTTCAGTTTGGGATCAGTATTGATGATGATCAAATTAAGAAAACGATAGAGAACAATGTTAGATCTCAAGTTGTAGCGGAAATTAAAAAAGATTGTATGAAACAATTAATTGGAAATGACAATGCAAGTGCTTATCAATATTCTCAGAAAATTAAAGACATGGTAAATGATAACATCAAGTCATTTTTAGAAGAAAATAAGGAAACTATTATTAAAGAAGCAGTGAATCAGTTAGCAGAAAAATTATCAAGAACGAAAGCTGCGAAGGAAGCTTTAAGTAAGACGATTGGAGACATGTTTTAACAATGAAAACCAATATACATAAAGTAAATTACGATGGAACTCCAAACACGAATGGGAATTGGTGGGTATGGAGAGAAACATGTGATAGGTGTCAAAAATTGATATATGATGAGACAACGCAACATTCGGATTTTGAGGAAGCAGATGTGGATTTTTGTGCTGAATGTATCAGATATTTTATGAAAAAACATATTTCTTATAAAGAAGCTGAAATGAAATACACAAAGAAGAATTTGAATTTCAATTCAGATGAAAAATTTTAACTAAGAAATTGCACTTTCATAGGAGAAAATATGGTCAAAGAATATTGTGATATTTGTGGTAAAAAAGCGAAAACCACGAAGTACGTACTACCTTTTCGGTACAAAGAAAAAGCGAATGATAAATTTAACAATACAATCTTGTGTTTTGATGTGGTAAAACCAACGGAAGTAGATTTATGTACAAATTGTGCTTGGGATATAAATTCGTTAATATGTTATGATATTAAACAGGTCTTAGATAGAAATAAATAATTTATGAGTGTTCGCTCAAATAATTTCACAGAATAGGAAAATTAAATATGGGAATTACAGCAAAGAGTTATTTTAGTGGAGCTGGTGGCATGGATCTTGGGATTAAAGAAGCCGGTATCAACATTTTAGAGTCATTTGAAATTGACAAGAAATGTTGTGATACTTTGCGAAAGAATTTTAATCATAAGGTTAACGAATGTGATATTGCCAAAATAACAGTATTAGATCAGCAGGATGCGGACGTTTACATTGGGACATTTCCGTGTACTAAATATTCAACTGCTGCAGACATTAATGGAACACGAACAGGCGATGATTTGTTTTTACATTTCTTTCGACATATTGTATTAGCAAAACCAGAAATGTATGTTGTTGAGAATGTGCCTGGAATGCTTAAGTTTAGAGTTGTTATGGAAGCACTGACAAAACTTCCGGATTATTACGTTCGAATTGAATGTCCAGTTAATGCGAATATGTGGTTGCCACAGGAAAGAAAGCGACTGATTCTAATTGGCAGTAAAAAGCCTTTTAGTCGTTTTGAATATCCAGAAAGAAAACCATTGAGATTGAAAGATATTCTGGAAAAAGATAGTGAAGTAGATATTCCGCAATATGTTTTGAATCGTATTAATGGAAAATACAGGGACAACCCAATTGTATCTGATCCAGAAAATGATGATCTTGCACCAACATGTGTTGCTCACTATGCAAAGGATAAAGGGACAAGATTAATTAAGGATGGAAAGAGAATAAGACCATATACGGTTAGAGAATATGCGAGACTACAAGGATTTCCTGATTGGTTTCAGTTTTGCGGAACTGATAATGATGCTTATCGTCAAATTGGTAATGCAGTGGCGGTACCTATGGGTAGATGGATTGGAGAACAGATTGTAAGATATTTCGAACAATAGGAGATAGGTATGGAAGAAGATTTGTTTCATTTGGAGGGTAAAAAATAAATAATGAATACAAAAGAAAAAGAACTTAAAGAGGAATACGAAAAATTCATACTAACAAAAGAAGGTAAGGAATGGATAAATCATTGGCAGAAGATAATTGGTTCTGATACTGGCGGAGACTTTGGAGATTATTTATATGATTTCTATCCTGAAATGATTTCTTAGGAAGGAGAATATTATGAAGAAAACAAAAATTATTAGTGCATTTCCTGCTTGTGGCAAGACATATGCTTTTAAAAAATTAAATGAAAAAGGTTATAAGATTCTCGATAGCGATAGCAGTCGGTTCAGTTGGTGTTATGATTATGATCCAACCATTTCAGATCAAATTGAAGAGTATCGTAATCCTGAATTTCCAAAAAATTATATTAAGCACATTAAAGAGAATATTGGAAAAGTTGATTATATCTTTGTAAGTAGCCACAAAGAAGTAAGAGATGCTCTGATTGAAAATGGAATCTATTTTACACTGGTTTATCCAGATAGAAGCATGAAAGCTGAATGGGTTGGCAGATGTTTCTTGCGTGGAAGTGGCGAAAAGTTCTGTAAGCTCATTGCAGACAATTGGGATAAATGGATTAATGAAATGGAAGAAGTTGAGTGTGACAAATGGATTCTTGGAGATAAGGAATCAATTGACAGATATTATTATCTTGATGAATTAGCAGAGAACAAATTGATTTAACATGAGGTGAAAATTATGTATCAAAATTGCTGTAGAAAGTGTGGAAGTACATCTTTGCATACGGAAGTAAAGGGTAACAACACAGGGTTATATTGTGATGATTGTGGAGCATGGCAACGTTGGCTTGGAAAAGATGAATTGAGAGCATTTGAGCATTCACAAAAATCACAATTACCAAAAACAAGTTGCGATATTCCGATGCCGAAAGTCGTAGAATATTGCCCACCAAAAACAATTGCAAGAATCAAACTGTGTGGAGTGATGGTTTTTAATGTTACAGATATGATGCCATGGAAGAAACCGACCGAAGAACAGATTAAGAATCTGCATGATATGTTATGTGTCGATGTTGAGATTTTAGAAGATGGAGAATAGGTATTATGTACAGATGTGGTATGGGATACGAACTTCAAGATAATTTAGTTTCACTAGATAGATGTAACTCTGACGGTCATCCAGATTTTTGTAAAGATTGTCGTAATTATAATAAAGAATATGATTTAGTAGAACGTGTGATTGAGTCTGCTAAATGCCGGATATATCGGTTAAAAGCTAATTTTGGTAGCACAGAAGCACATCAAAAGAAATCAGAAAATCAGCAGGAATTGATGGAAATTACTATTAGAGCATTGGAGTTTTACAGAGATGAGTACGACTAATATTAAGAAAAATTCGAGAGGGCTTAGAGCAGAATTAAAAGTTTATGATGATTTCATGGTTGACAAGGAAGAGTACGATAAAGTTATAGAAGCATTTGCGAATATACCTGAGAAATATATTGTGCCATATGATTCGTTGTTATATGCAAGTTCTGCATGGAAAGATGGTGAAGAATAAATGGAAGTATTAGCAAACACAGAGTATCAAGATGTTTATAGAATTGTAGATGGTGTGCTGCTTATTGTAAATAAATTTAAAAGAATAATCTATGATGAAGATAAATATTTCAGAGTATCTTTTAGCAAAGCCAAGCTTAAATCATATAACAAAGGTTGTCAAAAATGGTTAAAGGTTCTTAAAGAAGATTACTATGATGCATATTCTAATATAACAGTTCCAAAGGGTACGGTTCTGTACCAAGATTATCCAATAAAATTATCAAATGTATATAAATATGAAGTAAAAACGACTGGTACTTCTTTTAGTGGCAATTATTCAACAGTAAAAAGTATCATTAATGATATTCGTGAAGTCATTGATTGCAACGAATTCAAAGATGTTGCATGTTATATCAATGCAAAGGATGGTGAAAAATAATGTCTGATCTATATGTGTATCTAATTCGTTCAAGAAATAAAGACAACAAAGATTTTCTTAATTTCAAAGAGCGTATAAAGATTATCTTAGAATATAAAGAAAACGAAGATAGAGTAATCAAAGAATTTCATAAGTTTGCAGCGGATGGAGTTCCAGGCGAACAGACAAGATTGTATCGGTCTGTAAATTCTAGAAATGAAGAAAAGATAAGAGAAGAACTTATTATTAGATTGCTTAGAGATAAACCAAGTATGACAAAGCTGAATCGTACATTAGCTTCAGTTGCACAGCAAGTAGAGAATCGTGATGAAAGCAAGTGGTTGTTTGATTTTGATGTAGACGATGAAGAAAAAGTAAATGATTTTATCGATGATATTTACTTTTATTCTGAACTAGAAAATCATGAATTATATAAAACTCCACATGGTTATGCGATTGTGGTTCCTCATAAATTTGATATAAGAGAATTAATGGAGAAGTGGAAAGATTATGATATCACATTAAAAAAAGATAGATTGTTATTCTTGGATATGATTACAAAGGAGTGAAGCGAATTGACGTTTGAAGAAAGAATACGTGAATATTGTCTACGATCAGACATAGTGTATAAAAGAATCCTTTCATCTCCATGTGAAAAAGACTTGTATGTTTTGTATCCATCAGAATTAGCAAATGAACAGATCCTTAAAGACAACATTCCAAAGATGCTAAAAGTTATAAAGGAATATATCAGTGAGTTGGAATTATGTGCATATTGTATGCGTAAAGTTGATAATCTTTATTTTGATTCTCAAAAAACAGTTATAATAAATGAAGCACATAACCATCAAGAAAAAGCAGATGAACTGGCAGAAATTATGAATGAAGGAATTAGTCCTTATGCTTGGTATTATTATGAAGTAATGAATGGATATATTGTGTGTTTAGATAAGACTTAGGAGTAATTATGGAGAAAGTAATTAGATATAAGTGTGATTATTGTGGTGAACTATTCAGTTCAGAAGAATGGTGCCTGGAACATGAAAAGGCACACAAGAGATCAGAAAAAGCCAACATGATGCTGGATGAAGGTAAAACATTGGAAGGAATTAACAATGAATGTCACTTGTGGCCCGAAGTGCCGAAATATCTAAAGAATGTAACAAAAGATAATTGCTTTGTCGTTAGTTACTGGCAATGTTGTGACAAGCCAGCTTATAGAATTGTTTCTATTACTCATAAAGGACGATTAGAACTTTGGGGTTGTGGTTCTTGGAATGGTTATTACGGTGGTGAGTTTAAGATTGGCAATGATAATTTAAAAGACCCAAGACCTAAAGAAGAGTTGTTTGTTGATCCGAGATATGAAGAATTATATTGGTAGGGTAACTTTGTAATAGAGAATAACTAAAGGAGGAAAACGATTGAGAAGTAGTATTTTTATCCCTAAAACAATTAATGTTGGTTATCAGAATCGTTCAGGAACATATACAGGAAAGCTTGCTTATGTAATTTACTATGACGAAAAGGGTAAGTTGCGAAAAGAGGCTTCATGGAATGGTTGGCGAGATGAGAATATTCCAAATAATGAATATGATAATATTCCAACCGAAGGATTTGTGCTTAATAAAAAAGCAGGTGATTATTCTACAGGTTGGGATCACAGACATGCTTATTGTAGAGTGTACGATCCACGAGGCTTTGAATTTGAGATTACTATCGAGAATTTATTATACATTCTTGAAAACGCAAATTGTATCAAGGGTAAGGGGCTTGAAGGAGAATTTGTATATGGATGGGACGGCAAAGATTTAGTTCTTATGCCAGTAGAATCACCTGATTATAAAGAGATTAGTGAGTTTAATAAGATTATCCATAATAATGAATGTGTTAAAGCAAAAGACTTAATTATAGGTGCCACATATTTAACCAAGGATAATGAGAATTGGATTTATATGGGTAAATTTGATGTCTATGATAGATATGAAAATTGGAAAAATAAAGGTAAACATTTTTGGTTTTGGAAAGGTAGTTATTTTGAGCATTATAGGTCGATGCCAAAGAATAAATTTATCAAATGTATTGATGATAAGTGCAATGAAAAGTATGCAGACATTTTTGATAAATTGGAAGGAGAATCTGAGTATTCTCCATATGATAGTAGCAAAGACGAATATAAATACTTTACACTTGATGAATTTAAAAAAGGCGATTACTGGGAAAGAATTCGTTTTATAAGCGAATATTATAGTGGGAATAAATATGTATTTGAGACTTATAAACGGGATGATAATTTATATATTATCTATAAAATACAAATGGAATATATGCATTACGGTCCATATGAAGAACGTGTTAAAGTAACTGACATATTTCCTACCACATCTAAAATGGTTAAGTCAAACCGATATCCATATAATGATAAAGAAGAAAAACATATGATTCCTGTTACTATTGAACAGATTTTTGAAACAATGAAGCCAATGTATATTCAGAAACATTTAGCAAACGGCAGAGAATATAAAAGGAGTACGAAATCAAATGAGTAAGAATGATGATAGAATTTTAGAATTAAAGAAACAAATTGAGGATAAGAGAAAAGCTATCTCTGAGAAGAAGATTAGATTTGTTCCTGAGACAAATTGTGTTCTCAATATGGATGGAATGACTATCAACCTTAATGTATGTTCAGATGATGCATTAGTGTTGTTACTTATCAGACTCAATTCATATCTTATGTCGGCAGTTGACCTTGGAATGTCTGATTTTGAAATTTCAGGATACAGCGTAACGGCTTGGATTAAGGATATTAAAAGAAAGTTAGAAGTATCTTGTCTAAAGAAAGAGGAAGCAGATTTGAAGAAGATGGAGGGTAAACTGGATAAGCTGCTATCTGATGATAAGAAAACTGAACTTGAGATTGATGAGATTGCAAATTTATTGAAGTAGTATGGGAGAATAAATCAATGGAAGAATATATTAAGAGAATTGAACAAATTGCAGCAAAATGCACAAAAAGTCAGTCAGATGGATATTCACAGATTATGAGAATCTGTGATGCCATGAGAGAAGAACAGAGATATTGCTTAGGATATGTTTCTAAAGAGAAAATTAAATCTCAGCAATTTGATTAGTAATGAATCCGACATTTCTTTCAATAGAAGGAGAGAATAAACATTATGACAATTAAATTTATTAAAGATGTTGTCTTCAAAGATCAAAAAGAAGATAGTGTAAAGATTAAAAAAGAAAAGATTCTTACAGCAAGCGTTGTAACAAATGAAGATGGTAAGGAAGAGTACGAGGTTACGCATAAGAAAAATACATTCATGATTCCATCTTCTATGAAAGATGCAATATTTGAAATTTTGTAAGCTTGTCCAGATTCTTTCGGAGAATAAGCAATTATACAAAAGTACAATTTTAAAGGGTGATCATTATGGATAAAAATGATTGGATTTCATTAAAAGAAAAATATCCTGATATGAAAGAGACTTATTGTTCGCAATGTTCAAGAGGATGATTATCTGAAAAAGTTCTTGTTCAAACAAAAAATGGAGCTTATTTCATTGCTGAATGTGCAAGAACAAGAGATTTTAAATGGAAGACGGATGAAGAAGTGTGGTATTCCTATGGGACAGGTGTACGAAGAAAGGCTGTAAGAAATAAAGTTGTTGCATGGAAGTATGATGGAGAATAAAATGTTGTGCTGTGATTGTCCTTATGGATATGAAGATTATATGAAAGTGTCTGAAATATTTGATGATTTGTCACAAGAGGAAATTTGTCGAGCTATTTGGTGTGATAAGATTGGTGGAAAAGTAGGATATATGGGATGCTGCGAAGAATATTCTCGAATGGGAAATGTTGTTAAAACTCAATCAAATAAAAAGAGAAGAACTAAACGCGAGCGATATTTGAAGCATCAAAATAATCTTAAGCACCTATATGAAATTGCTGGCGGTTATTATCCTGCGCCAGTTGGATATATGGATGAAATTAGGATTAATGGACATGGTTATGTTCAGAACACTAAACCATATTATAAAAGATGGTATCGTGGAAAACGTAGCAAGTATTTTAAGCAGCAATCAAATAGAAAGATTCGTAGATATAAGGGCGAATTACATAAAGGTAATATGGCTCATAAATTATATGATTTCTGGTGGGAATTGTGTTAATGATGAATAGCTGATTTAACTGTAGAGTCTGATAATGGACTTGCAATTACTGGAGTCTGGATAAGAGATTAGTTTACAAAGGGTGGTGAGAACGTGGGGACAAATTATTATATGATGATAAAAGATAAGGAACTTGTGACAAAGTATTTTGACAATGAGTACGAGCTTACAGATTCACCTTATTTTGGATATGAAGTGCATATCATGAAACTGAGTTATGGTTGGAAACCTTTGTTTGAGTGGCACGGTAATGCTTATAAATCAGTAGAAGATATGCTGAAGTTCTTAGAATTTCATAGAATGGATATTGAAATTTTTGATGAGTATGGCAAACAGTATACTATCGAAGGGCTGAAAGAAGAATTTACTAGCCATGTAAATAGAGAACCAAAGTATATGAAACATATTCCAGAAGGTATTCCGAATCATATATTTGGTGGTAGAGATTATCTTGTTGAGTCTACAGAAGATGATTATGACATTAAAATGCCATATGACCATGTAGAGTATCATAAATTAGATCCTTATAGCGAAAGAAGATATATTGATGAAAGCAGAGAACCATTATATTTCCATGATAAGGATGGTTATGATTTTACGAAAGAATGTTTTGCATAATGAATAGACCTACGCTTTGGGTTATGTGCGGGCTGAGTGGAAGTGGAAAATCAAGTGTAGCAAAAGAAATTGTAAAAAATAATCCAAAGAAGGAGATGAATAATAAATAACAAAAAGAAAAATTTATTGTGGAATATATATGATACGCAATAAAATAAACGATAAAAAATATATAGGTCAAAGTATAGATATATGGTATAGATATAGAAATCATTTGAGTGAATCATATAATGCACAAGTAAACAAAAAAGCTTACAATATGGCAATTCATAAGGCAATAAGAAAATATGGTGAAAGTAATTTTGAATTAATTGTTTTAGAAGAATGTTCACAAGAAGAATTAAACGAACGAGAAATTTATTGGATAGAATATTACGATACATACAACGATGGTTACAATCAAACAATTGGTGGAGATACATTAAAAAATACAATTGATAGAGCAAATATATATCGTCTGTGGGATGAAGGAAAAACTATTAAAGACATTCATGAAATAACTAAACATGGAAAATATCAAATTATTCATATTTTGGAAGGTTATGATAAATACTCATCTGAAGAAAGCAAGAGAAGAGGATTTTCGTCTGCTTCAAAGACTAGGGGCAAAACTGTATATAGATATCAAATGGATGGCGAATATATAGATGAATTTTGGTCAATTGCTGAAGCCGGAAGAAAAACAGGAACAAGAAATACAGATATAAGTTTATGTTTAAATGGCTCTCAACAATCTGCAAATAATTATAGATGGAGTTTTGAGAAAAAAGGTAATATCGGAGAATATAAAGCGACGATGGCAAATAAAAAGAAAGCAGTTATGAAATGTGATGAGAACAATAATTTTATTGAAGAATTTGCATCAATTACAGATGCGGCAAAATCAGTAGGGCTAAAAGGTTTGTCTGGAATAATAAAATCATGCGAAAAAGATGTTTTGTGCAAAGGGTATAAGTGGAAGTATAAATATTAAAACAAAAAGAACGTTGGAAGAAAAGATTTGGAGAATATAAGTATCAGATGCTTTTAAATTTTCATGAATGCGATAAAGCGAGGTGAGATACATGAGGATGCAATGCAGATTTAGAAACTTGGCTGCATGATTTTTCTGACAGGGTATATAGGATTTTGGAATACAGAAAACCTTATGAATATACACCATATGAGATGGAGAATGAGTAAATGAAAGAATTGTTAGAGTATATGGACAGCATTAATGCTGATGGAATAGATTTCGTAGAGATTAGTTTTCCTATCAATGATAAAATAATTGCTTCGTACACAAAAGAAGAATTTGCAAAAGATGGAGTTTACTATAAAACCAATAGGAAATATTGGAGAATAATTAATGGGGAGAAACATTATTACTGTGGTGAAAATGATTCAGGGTATGCGATTTGGAAAGACTTGGAGCAACTTAAAGAAGAAAACGATGACAGTTTGTTAGAAGTTCGGAGAATACAGAAATGAAGAAAATATACAAAGTGACATTGACGCAAGGATTCAATGCACATAAAAGAAAAGAAACATCTTCTATGGATATATTTCTTAATAGAACAAGATATGAAAAGGAAATTTGCTATCATCATGTGACAGGAAGAGAAAAATACATTTATACCGAGTCAGAAAAACAAGCAAAATTATTATACGAAAAAAGATATCCTGTTTCAAAAATAGATAGTATTATCAATTCCTTTTATGGAAGTTGGGATGATTATGAACATAAGAGTTTTGAATTATATAAAGAAAATCCATGTTTTTCATATTCGTTAGATGCAGAGGTTATAGAGAATATGACTTTAAATGGGATGAAGAATTATTTGACAGCAGATGATTTTCTGGAATATTGCAAGGATCACTTATATCCGATAAATGTGGTTATAGATTGAGAATAAATAAGTATGACTAAGATGGTCATTATTATTTTTGACTCATCTTTGTTATAAATGTTCTAAAACAAATAGAAAAGGAGTGTAAAATTGAAAGGACTAACAAACGAACAAGTAAAAATGAGTCGGGAAAAATATGGCTCAAACAAACTACCAGAACCAAAACTTAAAAAGTGGTATGAATTTGCGATTGAAAATATCTTTGGTGATAAAACGCTGATGCTGTTATTAGCATTATCTGCATATGGGATTTTCGCTGCAGTATTTGGATTGGCATCATTTTCAGAACCAATCATGGTGATTTTAGTTATTTCATTATGTACATATATTGGTGTAAAAATGGCGCTTGGTATTCAAAAATCAACACAAGAACTAAGAGCAAAGACATCAACTAGGTATTGTGATGTTATCAGAGATGGGCAAGTTCAGACAATCAACAAAGATAATTTAGTTGTTGGTGATGTGGTTTGTATTGGAACTGGACAGGAAATTTACGCGGATGGATATATTATTGAGGGTAAAATTTCTGTAAGCAATGCTGCTATCAACGGAGAAAGTAAAGAATGTCAGAAAATTCCAATTAATGGTTATGTATACAAAAAATCAACATCCACCGATGATTTTACGAATCAAAATAGCTTATTTGCTGGAACAACGATTCTGTCTGGCGAAGGAAAGATGATCGTAGGCGAAGTTGGCGTAAACACCATAAATGGTGACACACTTGTAAAAATGCAGACACTTGAGCCACCTAAAACAGCACTTCAGATTGCGATCGATAAACTTTGTGATACAATTTCGAGATATGGAACGATTGCTGCAGTCGTCACGTTTATTGCACTGATGGTAACGGATATTGCGCATATTGGATTCAGGGAATATATCAATGGTGGTGTGCTAGAAGTTATCCAAAAGATTGCACAGAATATTTCGGTTGCTCTAACAATCATTGTGGCTGCTGTTCCAGAAGGACTTCCATTAATTATCAAGCTTGTTACAAAACAGAATGTCAAGACAATGGAACGATTCAATATTCTTGCAAAAAATCCAAACAAGATTCCAGAACTTGCATACGTAGATCTAATTTGTACTGACAAAACAGGAACTCTTACAACAGGAGTTATGACACCTACGACTGTCATTGACGGATATGGCAATGAAGTTGATCAGGGTACTAATCTTTGGGATTGCATCAAACAAAATATCTGTTTGAACAATAGTGCCACATATGATGCAGAGAATAATATCACAGGCGGAAACTCTATTGACAGAGCAATCTTAAAATACGTTGATTTTACTGAGTTTTTTGACATTCAGAAAAACAACAAAATTATTATGAAACAGGTATTTCAAAGTGAATATAAGTACTCTTCCTGTACGTCTGAGAGCGGAATTTCCTATTATAAAGGTGCGCCAGAGAAACTTATCGAACATTGTTCTAAAATGTTAATTTCAGAGCCTGTAGCGTTTAATAAACAAGATAAAGAGAGACTTTTAAATGTTATCAAATCAATGACGAAAAAATCCATGCGCTGCATCGCATTGGCGATGGCGAATGGGAACATTGTTGAGAATACATTACCAGATGATATGGTATTTCTAGGAATTATTGGCGTCGTTGATCCAGTAAGAAAAGAAGTTCCACAGGCTGTACAGATTGCGCATGAAGCAGGTATTCAAGTTATTGAAATTACTGGTGATTGCCATGAGACTGCAGTAGCAGTAGCGACAGAAGCTTGTATTTATAAAGAAGGGGATCTTGCTCTTACAAATGCACAGTTCGAGGCAATGTCTGATGATGAAATTAAGAAGATTATTCCAACTCTTAGAGTTATTTCCAGATGCTCTCCTAATACAAAGCTTAGACTTGTAAGTCTTGCACAGGAGCTTGGTAGATCTGTTGGAATGACGGGAGATGGGACAAATGATTCTCCTGCTTTAAAGAAAGCGGATGTAGGCTTTGGCATGGAAGCTGGAACAGATGTTGCAAAAGAAGCATCCGATATTATTCTAACAGACAATAACTTCGCAAGTATTATTAGAGGCGTGGAACTTGGTAGAACATTTATGCACGATATCATGATGTTTTTGGAGTTTCAGTTGCCAATCAACTTTTCACTTCTGGTTTTAAGTATTCTATTTCCTATTTTATCTGGCGGAGCATTACTAGCTTCCGTTCAGATTCTGATTATCAATATTATCATGGATTCACTTAATTCATTGTCATTTGGCGGGGAACCTCCGAAAGCTGAATATATGACAGAGAATCCAATTAAGAAGGGTTCTGGATTGTTTATTCGAGGTGCAAAGAAACGAATTACTATTAGCACAGTAACATTTATTGTACTATATGGAATTCTTATGTTTTCACCAGTATCAAAATTATTTACAACAGATGTCGAAGCTATGACTGCAAGATTTGCAATGCTTTGCATCATGTCTGTATGCAATGGATTTGGTATTCGTACAGAACATATTAATTTGCTCAATGGACTGAAAAACAATAAAACATTTGTATATATTGCAGCAGGTATTGTACTTGGAACTATTGCTTTATGTAATGCACTCGGCGGACTTATCCAGGCAACAGCAATGAATATGAGTCAGTGGATCGCAATCATTGGACTATCACTCACTGTAATCGTGGTTGATGTTATTCGAAAATTATTTATCAAAGGAGAGAATAAAAATCATGGGACTATTTGACAAACTTTTTGGAAAAAAGACTACAACAACAAATACTATGGCGGATAATACATCCGCTGTGGTACATGAAGAAAATACAGCGCAGCAAGTTGTAATTGATATGTCTAAGTCAGCAGAAAATTTAAATAATGTGCTAATTAATATGTCGAAATCAAGCAAAATTGATATGACTAAGCATCAAGCAAGGGTTGCGCTCGCTATGGATTACTCTGGAAGTATGGGTAATCTTTTTAGAAACGGATCTGTACAAGATGTAATTACAAGACTTTTGCCAATCGCTCTTAAATTTGATGATAATGGGGAGTTAGAATCTTGGCTATTTTCAAATGATTTTGATTCTTTGAAACCAGTGACAATTGATAATTATAAGAACTATGTTCGAAAAATTATGATGAATTCTCATATGAGTATGGGTGGAACTAATTACGCTCCAGTCTTGAAAGATATTGTTTCCTATTATAAGGATATTGAGCCAAGTACAATTCCAGCATTTATCATTTTTATTACAGATGGTGAAAATTGGGATACAGACGAAACAAATAAAATTGTGAAAGAGCTTTCTAATTACAATATGTTTGTACAGTTTGTTGGCATTGGAAATGAGAATTTTAGTTATCTGAGATCTCTGGATGATATGAAGGGTAGAAAATGTGACAACACTGGATTTATCGCAGTCAAAAACATGAACAGAATGACTGACGAAGAACTATATACAGAGCTTTTGAGACCATACAAAGATTGGCTAAATAACAAACAGTAAAAAAGGAGAATACATAATTATGGCAAACGTAATTAATATGAGCAAAAATCAGAAAATTAGTATGACAAAAGAAGATGGAACTGCAATCAAAAACTTTTTCATTGGTGTGAATTGGGATCAGAATCGTTATGCAGGTGAATCAGATATTGATTTTGATATTAACGGATTTCTTACAAATTCAGATCGAAAAGTAGCTTATCCAAAAGATATTGTAAACTATAATACATATGGTGATGGTAGTGGATATCCGTGGGTAGAATATTCTGGAGACAATCTTACGGGTGACGATTCTCAGGGAATTACTTTTGATGGACATCATTATGATGAATATTTTATTGTTCATGCAGATACATTTCCGTCAGACAGAACAGATTTTACAATTTGTCTTACTATTTTCAGAGCTGTACAGAGACTACAGAATTTTGGAATGGCTAATAACGCAACTATGATGATCTGTGATTATGACAATCCGACAACAAAGTGGGAATATGATCTTTCTGAAAATGAGAATTTTGAAAAGCTCAATGCCGTTGAGATGGGTAGACTTTATAGATACGGTGATGGATTCAAATTCCAGGCTCTTGGATCAGGATATATGGGAGGCATGACAGAGCTATTTAAAAACTTTGGACTTGATATTGACGAAGGTAGGGATTAACTATGACAGTATTGATTATCGTAATTCTTGTGATTGCGGCAGTTGTATTTTTTACAACAACTAAAACGGGTAAGAGACTAAAAATGAGAGCATCAGGAACAGCAGATGAAATCATTGGCAATGATGCATCTACGCCAGATGGAGCAAAAGCCTACTATAATTCTATTATTTGGAAGAAGGAAGATACTTACACCAAAACAAACTCTTTATATACCCAGGTCGAGGGTAAAATCCAGAATTATGAAACACAATTAAGACAGTTGCAGAAAGAGAATATGCAGATGGATCTTAGTGTTGCATCCTGTATTGATAGAAATGATGACGAAGGTGCAAAAGTATATCTTGCAAGACAGCAGGAAATCACGGACAAAATTGAAACGATTAAGACAACTCTGAAAGAATTAAAAGAGAATAGAGATGTACAGAAAGAAAATTTAACAGCTCTGCAGGAAGAAATTAAATCTTTAAAAGCAGAAAAGGATAAAGCAGTATTCACACTCGAGGCTGCAGAAACCGTAAAATCTTTACAATCTGCCACAAGCGCTTCAAGTCAAGAAGAAGATAGAATGCTTGAAAAGGTTCGTGAAGGCGTTCAGAAAACAAAAGAACAGGCTGACGGTACAAGAATCGCTTACAAGAATTCCATTGACGTTCAGATGAAGCGTCTGGATAAAAAGATGAAAGATGAAGAGCTTCAAAAGAAATTAGATTCATTAAAAGCAGCTAAGAAAAAATAATATATTTTACTCTGTATGGTGTAATAGCCATGCAGAGTATTAAGTGAAATAACATTATACAACAAGAGAGAATATGGAGGTGTAAGGATGCGAAATTTGGATAGGTTGAGAATTATGCCGGTCGATGGATTAGCGGAATATTTAGTTACAAAGACACAAGATAAAGCAGGTATTCCAACTAATTATTTTGTTTTTGAATCATCTTTTGTATGGGAGTCACCATCTGGACAGAAATTTATTTACAGGTCTGATGCGATCAACGACTGTGTTAAATGGCTAAATGAAGAGATTGGAGAATAAGATCATGGGTAAGAATATTAACGAAATTCTAGATCAGCTTGTAAATAAAGAAAATCAGACTTCATACATTGTCAAAAACGTTGAAGATGGATTGAAAAAACGTGACGAAGAAATTGCTCGACTGCGAGAAGAGAATAAAAGATTAATGGAAGAATCTTATAAAGACTCAGAACTGCAAATGATGAAAAGTAAATGCGAAGCTATGCAGGAAGATTTACGGAGAGGATTTCCGATTTCAGAAGATGAAAAATCAACAATTAATTTATGGATGGATTCGCACGTTGTAAATAAACATAAAAGATTTAATTGCAAAAACGTTCAATTCAAGTATGAATTTCAAGAATTTGCAGAAGTTGAAATTGGATCGGTTGTCTGTACTGAGTGTGGTGAGGGTTTTACTTTTAGACAGTATTAGAAGGAGAATGTACATATGAATGAATATTGGTTAATGTTATTTTTAACGTTAGTATTAGAAATTGTCGCAATTGCAGTTGTGTCTGTATTTGGAATGACATTTATCGCAAAATCTTATGATAAAATTATTACTTATGTTGAAAAACGATGGGGAGAGGATGTAAGTTTTGGAGTATCATGCGGAATCATTTTAATTTTCTTGTTTATCACGTTAGCTGTGATTTTTTGTTAGAGAATAAATAATTGTCCAAGCATGAAAGACATAAAACTTATCATGTATCGCAATACAAGCCTCCACTTGTAATAAACTGATCACTTAAGCGATGGGTTTGGATCAGCATCCTCGTTAGAAGATGTCTTAAACGGATGAAGTAACTATCGCACACATGCTGGCGTGGCGGAATTGGCATACGCACTGGCTTCAAACACCAGGATCACAGATATGTGGGTTCGAGTCCCACCGTCAGTATTTAGCATCATGAAGTATGCAACTTTGTTTAGTTGGAAGTAAAAGAATATCGCAACACAAAAATCGTATGTTTTGTGCAACTAAATGTAGCGAAAAGGTATTATGAAAGACTAATCCATTGGAGGTCGTGCATGGCTTCGCTTTATGGTGCAACCAGGAGCTTTAGCTCAGTTGGGAGAGCATCCAGCTCATAACTGGACGGTCGCATGTTCAAGTCATGCAAGCTCCATTTAAAACTTAAGAAAGGGGTAAACAATGCAAACAGATAAAATCAAATATACATTAAAACATAGAAAAGCATTCAGAATAATCGAAAGGCAATTACTTGGGCACAATACAATTCGTGGTTACTTGCATGATTTGGATAAAATATTCCTATACATGATTATGGATTACGAACGTGTATACAAGATACATAGAGGGCATTCCAGGCATCATGCTTTGAGAGCAAGGACACATGCGGATTATGTACAAATGGTTATAGACTGGGAATGTGCCAGACTTACAACACAGAATAAACAAATGAACGCTAGAGAAACATTGGATAAATTATATCCTAAGTTAAAAGACAAGGTTCTTCCTATAATCGAAGAATTGGGTTTATAATCTTAACGAAAAGTAAATTTCATAAATTTTTAAGAAAGGAAGTAGTTATGAGATTAGTAGATTCACTTTTAGAAAAGTGGAATAAGTTATCCGAAAAAGATAGAATAAAATTTGACAAAATAATTAAACTTGAAGCGTCAGTTTATGATTTTATTACACGCTATAACGAAGATAATAGACCAGAATGCTGTAAAGTCCATGACAAATATTTTTCTACTTGCGATACATGTGAGTATGGAGAATCGGAAGAAGAAAATGATGAAGAGGAAGAAGATGCAGCGGCAATAGACTTTTACACTGGAATTGCGAACAGAGAATGGTATGACTTTGATAATATATGGAAGAAAAGTTTGGCACTTAAAAGAATTGTTGTTTGTGCAGAGAATAAAGAAATAGCAAAAGAAAAATTAATATTTTCTATTGATAGCCTTAATAAAGAAATGAACATAGCGGGCGAAAGATATATGTTAGATGAAGAATCAATTAAAAAAGTACATGGATTCATCTCTGCAGTGGATGTAATTTTAGATTAAGAAAATAATCTTATGTGGAAGTACAAAAGGTCGAATCTGTGATTAGACACAAAATTCGACCTGATGAATAATAAAAAGTTATAGATTAAAAGGAGAAAATAAATAATAAACAGATTATTTTGGTAGCTTTTTCAAAAACGGGATGTCCCGATGTTGTTTGGAAATCATGTTGGTAATACATTCCACTTTCTTATCTGATAATTCAGATGAGTACCTGCAAATCATATCGACTGCATGGTTTTTGGAATGATAATACATACCAACGGCGATTAGTCCAACAACTGCACATATAATTGTTGCTAATATGTACAATATTTACCTCCAATCTGAGATTTATTTTCTCATGTTTTATACGCACTACATAAGTAGTACTTCCGCATGAGTTATTTTATAAACTCCAGGAATAGCCGTGCTGTTGAGTCAGTATGCGGTGGAACTTGGCTGCTATAACCTGTATGGGTATTATAGCAGAAAACTAAAATATTTCAAGAGTTAAAGGAGAATGAATAAATGAACGAACAATTTTTATTAATCGTAGAAAGCTTAGAAAAGTATAAGGATCTTTTAGAGAGTAAGAATGATGAAGTTTGCGATGGAATGACTGATGGTGAAAAGAGAGCATATCAGTTAGGAATTACAAATATATATGAGATGCTGCGGCAGATAATTGAACATGATCGTAACGAAGGTAATTATAATGTATTTGTTCCTGAGATCAACGAAGAAGAATCTGGCGAGTATGATTTAGAGGATTTTGTTAAATGGGATTCTAAGAGCAGAAATAAGTATGCAGAAGTAACTTATAATAGAGACAAAGATGAAATATATGTGGATATCTATCAGAAAATCAGCAATACAAAAATCACATCTGATGAATTCAATTTTGAAGCATAATAAAGAATAAGATGGAGAATATGTAAAAGATGAAGAAGAAATTTGTGTTATTTGGAATAACATCAATGCTATTATTTTCACTGACAGGATGTGTGAAAGGAACTACAACGGATCTTAGTGGAACGACTCCAAAAATCTATAATAATGATATTTATGAATTCGTTGATCCTGATACTGGGGTTCATTATTGGGTTTATTCACATCAGGAAGGATATTCTGGAATGGGTGGTATGACTCCAAGATTAAATTCTGATGGAAGTGTTATGGTTAATAAATAAATTATTAGATTGTAGAGAATATATAGAAGGAGATGATATACATAGAAGTAATTGAAACAAATCTAATTATTGATGAAAATAATATGATTCGAGATCATCAATCAAGAATAGTTGAAGCAGACAGTTGGAATGAATATTGTGAGGCACATAAGAATTATGATGGTAAAGCAGTTTTCTTCAAGTCAAAAGTTATGAAAGGTAACAGTATACAATCTAATTGTAAAATTTCGAATCTAAAATATGATGAAATGCATTTGTCTTGTAACATAACAAAACTAAAAGATAATGGAGAAGAAATATTTACAGATAAAAGATTAGCATATCGAATAGTAAATCCGACTTAATCAAGTCAAAAAATCCAAAAAAAATAAATAATTCAATAGAGAATATAAAATTGGGTGGCTAACAGCATACCTTGGGTTTGTGCGCCCTGAATCACTGTTTACATAGTTAAACATAGATTTAATTCTGTGTTCCGTCCATGTATTGGGCGTTAAAATAGATTGTTTTATTTAACAATAATATAAATTTTAATTTTAGGAGGACAAAAATTAATGAATTTTGAAATGACAGGAAAACTAAGTATTGGAAAAGATACAGAAAAATTTCATCCATATTCGGAAAATAAGTATGAATCTGGTTGGGTGAGAAAACAACTTCTTTTCAATGCGACATGCGGAGACAATCGTCATATGCTTACTGTAAATGCAGGAGCTTTCGGTGATGAACACGGATTTGTATATACCTTCAGCAAAGGTGGTACAGATGAAAATGGTAAAAAAACTAAAGGCGAAAGTATTCAGATTCCGTTTAAAGAACGTCTGACTTCTCCAAAACTAGCAGAAGTTGCTGAATTTAAAAAATTCATCTTTGATCTTGAAAAACCGGGACGAAGATACAAACTGCAGAATATGGCAGATAAGCTTCATGAGGGTAGTGAGCTAACGGATGAAGAACTAAAAGAAGTTGGACTGACATCTTCAGATGAGGTATCCGACGCGCTTGAGAAGAGTATTAAAAAACGTCATGAGTTTATTTCTGAATGGGATTATATCGATTTCATTAAGAAAGTAATTGACAGTGGAAAATATGCTGATAAAAAATTCTTTATTCGAGGAAATGGAGAATATCAGTATTCCGACAATAAAGGAACTGTTTATGAATCTTATATGCCAAATAGAATTTATCTAGCAGCAGAAGATGCAGAAGAATCTTCGACAGCAACATTTAATATTCTATTCAATTCCGAAAGCTTTGATGATATGAGCGTTGAAGAAAAGGGCAAATATTATGTTAATGGTTACATGATGGAGTATGACAACAATAGAAAAGCCAATATTCCAGTGCCGGTTACGGTCGCAATCCCAGTAGCAGCAGAAGATGCAGATGAAAAAGCTAAGAAAAGAATCGAAGCAATTAAACATAAATTTATCGTCGAGGATGATGGTTTTAAGGAATATGGTGTAATTGTTAATATGCTGAATGGCGCACAGAGAATTGAAATTACAGAAGATATGTTGACCGATGAGCAGAAAAATGACCTTGATTGTGGACTTATCGCTATGGATGATATCCGTGCTGAATATAGCAAAGGAGTTTATGGTGACAGAATCAAGGAGTATCAGTTTGTAAAACCAGCTCGCGGATTCACTCATGGAAGAGTTGACACGGTGTATACAGAGGACGACATGACAATCAAACCACTTGAGGAAGAACTTCCGGAAGGAACAGAAGATCTTTTCGACGAGGATGATGAACTATAAGAATTAAAAGGGCTATGCCTTCCTGATTCTTCAATAATAAACTACATATATAAAGGAGATATATATTTATGGCATTTCAGAAACCAACAATCAATGTAATTAAACCAGACATCAAAAATCTTTCTATTTACCTCAGAAGTACTAAGAAATTTGGTAAGACGACACTTTTCCGTGATGTAGTTCTGGAAAAATATGGAGATCCTGCAAAAGGTCTGCTTGTCGGATGTGGAAACGAGAAAGGTTATAAAATGCTTGACAATTTAAATACCACACAGGTCAAGACATATAAAGATCTTCAGGAGTTAGCAGACTGGCTTATTAAAGAAAAAGGTAAAGAGCATGATATCGAAATGGTGGCGTTTGATACCGGTGATGAACTTGCTCTAATTGCAGATGCGGAAACAATTCGTCAGAGTAATGTAGAGAATCCAACCAAAAAATGTAAATCAATTAAGGCTGCATTTGGAGGATATACAGCAGGTGAAAAATTCTCCGCAAATGACATCATTAAACCGTATATGACTCGTCTTGAAGATGCTGGGTTTGGCGTGTGGGTTATTGCTCATACAAAATTCAAAACAATTAAAGAAAAGGGTGGACTGGAAGAAGATGGTTATATGCAGCTTTCTTCAAACATGGGAGCAGATTATGAAGCAGCATTCGGAGACATTTTTGATGTAACCCTTACTGGTGTTATTGACCGTGATCTTGAGGAGAAAAAAGTTGGAGATAAGACCAAAAAATATGCGACAGATACTATTCGCAAACTTTATTTCAGAGGAACAACACTCATTGACGCAGGTGGTCGTTTTGCAGATGGCGCTGTGCCAGAATATCTGGTATTTGATAAACCTAATATGGCGGCAGATTTTATTCGAGTTGTCGAGGAAGGTATGGAGAAATCTAAATCTACTCTTGGTAAAAGATCTAAACCAGTTGTGGAGAAGAAAAAAGTAGAACTCGATCCGGAACCGATTGAAGAAGATGAGGATATTGATGATATTCCAGTAGAGGAGACAGTAGCACAAGAAGAAACCGCGACAGAAACTTCTGATTATCCAGAAGATCTCGCTGCTGTAATTCGCACAATGTTCAAAGAGTGTACTGATAAAGATAAGAAAGCAAGCGTCAGAAAAGTCATTGCAGAATATGGCAAACTTAATGATGTAGATGAAGATGGACTGAAACGAATTTACGATATGATGAACTAAGGAGTATCATGTATGCTTGTTAAATGCAGATATTGCAATAACAAGGTAGATAGAAAAGATGCTTTCAAAGTGGTAGTGGATGGTAAAAACATCTACTACTGCAATGAAGCAGAATATCTAACTGTATTGCATGACAGAAAAATAAGAGACGATACATACGAGTGTATTAATGAGATTTTTGGTTATAAAATAATTAATACTGCATTGTTCAAAGAGTTAAGTTTTATACTTGGATCTTATTCTTATGATCAGATTTTAGCCTATTTAAAAGAGAATAAAGATTACATGACATCTGTCATTCAGCAAAGAGATTATTCGAGTGAATACGCTAAAATTAGATATTTTTCTGCAATGATCAAAAATGGTATCGCAGATTTTAAAGTAAAAGAAAAAGAAGCACCTAAACAGGTGGAAGTTGATATACCGGATGGTCATTATAAACGACGACAGAAGAAAAGAAGTTTATCTGATATTGAAGAACAGGTAGGTGAGTAATATAGCTGAATTTATTACAGGTGTCAAAGAAAAGTATCCTGCGCAGCTATTAAAAGGACGAATCGAATATGAAGGAAACGTTGTAAGCTGTTTCTTTAAGGATATGCTTCTTTTGGATGATACGACATTCGAAAAGGACGATTTTATCACTGTTGATGGTCGGTTTTATTTTTCATTACTGAAAGATTTACGAAAAAAAGGATTCTACTCTCTTGATGAAATAACTATTCTGTCAAATTCAAAACAAGAAGTCATTGATCGATATGAGGATTGTGGTGGATGGGATTCAATTCAGCATCAGATGGACATTATCAATACACAGAATTTTGATACATACATTGATATCTTGTATCGAGAAAATGTTATGCTTCGCATGTGCGATGATGGATTTAATCTTTTAAAAGAGATTAATATCAAGGATAAGAAAGTTATTCCTATTAAATTATTTCGAAAGATGACTGCTGAAGAGGTAACGGATTGGTATGAGGCAAGAATAAGCACTTATGGTACCGGATATTCGAGCAAGATCCTGGAAGAAGAAGAAATAGATTTCGATGACGAATTTATTGAATCATGTGCAGAAGGTGAAGAAAATGGTGTACCTTTTGATATAGCAGGATATGATAAAAATGGAGAAGAAATTAATTGTTTTCCTTTTTTATCTAGGCAAATAATGGGATTGTTAGAAGGAACTCTCACAATGATGGGAGGATTCAGTAGCGCAGGAAAATCCACTTGGTGGATTACAGTTCTCATGGCTCTTCTATATTATGATCGGAAAATTCTTATTATTTCCAACGAAGAAAATATTAAAAAATTTAAAATTAAATTTATGGTTTGGCTCCTTGGCAAGAGGAACAGATATTTTAAACTCACGAAAAAGAAAATGTCTGTGGGTGATATAAACAAGGAAAGTCGTGAGCAATTAAAAGATGTGCAAGCATTCTGGAGAAAGAATTATAAGGGTCGCGTAAAGTTCATTGCTATGAACGATGCAGACATGGCTGTTATTAAAAAGAAAGTACGCGAGAATGTTCTTAAATTTGGATATGATACAGTTCTATACGATACGTTTAAAATCCAGGAGAGCGATTTTTCATCCTCCAGACAAGATTTGTCTTTAGTTAGAGACAGTAGAGAGTTAGATAAGTTGGCAAAAAAATATAATTTAATCATGTTGGCATCAGTCCAGTTGGCAGAATATATGAAAGGAAAATTATTCCTGGATGCCAGTTGCCTTAGTAATGCCAAGCAGACGAAAGAAATTCTTGAGAATTTGTTCCTTATGCGAACTGTTTATGCTGAAGAACTTGATGAAAAAAGTAAATATTATTGCCATCCATTTAGACTGAAAAAGATTAACGATAAATGGATTGAAGAGGAATATAAAGCAGATCCAAATGCAGTATGGAGAATGTTATTTGTAGAAAAAACTCGGAATGGTAATAACTCCAGTGATACTGGTATTGCGTATCTTTTAAAGTTTTCAGGTGATCATTCTATCTTCAGAGAAGTGGCACAATGCCGTCCGAAACATGGAGAAATAAGATAAAAAATAACTTGGTGGTGATATATGTTAGAAGATATTAAAAAAGAGCTATTAAATAATCCAGAAAAACTAAAAGAGGTATTGGAACATTTTGGATACTGTAATATAGTCATTCGGCCTACATACATGCAATTTGGGCGAGATGAAGAATCTTCGAAAAAAAGTATTGTAATTAAGCTTGAAAATAATAATTGGCTGTACGTACATGATTATGCTCGAAATATTCAAACTGATATCTTTTCATATATCACCAATCAAAGAAAAGTAGAATTTGTAGACGTCTTAAATGAAATAAAAAATGTGTTACATATACAAGATTATATTGGACACTTTCAGAAAAAAGGAATCTTTGGAGGATTTTATGAAAAGATTAGACAAAGAAACACTATTCAATCGAAAATATATGACGAAAAAATATTAGATGAATTTCAATTCTATCCCAATATTCGATTTTTGAAAGATCATATATCATTAGATGCACAGCAGTATTTTGGAATAAGATATGACGTCGAATCACAAGGAATTGTTATTCCCATCAGAAATGAATATGGACAGCTTATTGGGGTTAAGGAACGTTTTAATTATGAGATTTCAGATGGTGCGCTGAAATATTTTTATTCTTATCCTGGGCGTTGCAGCACTACATTATTTGGTTATGCTCAAAATTATCAATATCTTGTTGAAAATACTGTTTTTGTAGGAGAAGCAGAAAAATTTGTCATGCAATGTTATTCATACGGATATAGAAACGCTGTTGCGCTTATGAGTGGAAGTTTAAGTGTACAGCAAGCACGGTTGCTTGTGGAGCTACATCCAACAAAGGTAATTTTTCTACATGATCAAGGATATGAATTGGACAATATAAAGAGAAACGTAGAAGTTTTACGTCATTATTCTAAGTTTACGGAATTTGAGATTGGATATTGGGATTGGACAAAATCATATTATGCTCCAAAGGTTTCTGCAAGCGACATGGGTAAAGAAAAATTTGAGTATATCATAAATAATGAAATTTTAATACTAGGAGATGATAAGGACGAAGAAGAATTATAATATTTTAAACGATTGTAGAGGAATGTATGAGGATGAAGTATTTGATACGATTCTTCAACAAAGAGGAGTTCAAGATGCGAAACATTTTTTAAATCCAATAGAAGAAGATTTACTTCCACTGGATTCTTTATATAGGATTGATGAAGCATACATACGTATTAATCGGGCAATTGAAGAAAACGAAAACATTGGTATTTTATTTGATACAGATACTGATGGAATCGCGGCAGGAACGATTATGACACGATATTTGAGATATTTTACAGACGATATTTTTACATATATTGATGACGGTAAGCAGCATGGACTAAAAGGACAAAATTTGCAGCAGTTTGCATCTTTAGATTTATTGATTGTTGTAGATAGTTTAGACGAAGACGAAATTCAGTATAAAGAATTGTCAGAAGCAGGAATCGATGTACTTATTTTAGACCATCATGCAATTAAACGGGAAATTCCATATGATACATATACAATTCTTATTTCTTCTCAAAGAGATTATGATAATTCGCAATTATCTGGAGCAGGGGTGGTATGGAAATTCTGTAAATATTTGGATGAACAATTTCTTACAGATTATGCAGATGAATTAGTAGATCTTGCGGCATGTGGTCTAGTTGGAGATATGATGGATATGACAGTTATGGAAAACCGTTATATCGTGTCGAAAGGACTTGAGAAGATTTATAATCCAGCAGTTAAGAAGATTGTCGGCGGATTTGAATTCAACAGTACGGCAATTGCATTTAGTATTGCTCCAATTGTAAATGCAGCGAACCGTATGGGTGAAAATGAAACTGCTATGAATGCATTTCTAGAAGATAATAACAAACAAGTGCTTGCCTATGTAAAAGCATTAAAGAAATGTAAGGAAGAACAAAATCAAGAAGTGGAGCGTTTACTGCCGAATGTTTATGAACAATGTGAGAAACAAAAGGATCAAAAGGTAATCACTGTATATATTGATACACAATATGGTATTGCTGGTTTATTAGGAAATAAGCTACTAGAAAAGTATCAAAAGCCGATCTTAGTGTTGAAAGATGTCGGATCAAAATACGCAGGTTCTATGAGAGCCGTAGGTGTTGATGATTTTCGAAAAATCTGCAATGATAGTGGTTATGCAAAAGCAGATGGGCATGAACTTGCATCGGGTATTCAAATCAAAAAATCAGATCTTAACAATTTCTTGTCTTATGTCGAAACAAACCTTCCAGAGTTTAAAGAACCAACAATTGACATTGATATTCAAATTGATGTCGAAGATATTACCAGACGATTAATAGAGAATATCAAAAAGATTGATCGTATTTCTGGCACAAATTTTAAACCAGTAAGAGCTTATATGGATAATATTTGTGATTACGAAATTGGTCAGATGAGTGATTATAAGCATTTAGTTCTAAAACCGAATGATTACTTGCAGATTATCAAATGGAACTTCGACGGTTCATTTGATGATATGGAGGATCATAGCACTATGAATGATGAATTCGAAGCCGTATGTAGTCTGGATAGTGGATTTTTAGGTAGAAAATTTGTACTAAAAGCAGTATGCGATGTACTTTCGGAGGTGGATTAAAATTTCTAATATTGAGTTGATAAAAAAAATTATTCCTACATTGACATTTGAATTCCCTTATTCACCAGAAGAATATGAAAAGAATTTATATTTAGAGAACTATCATTGTCACAAAGATTTTAGTAACACATCAACACCGGACTGTGCGGAATCTATAGAAACATATGCGGAAAGAATACATGAATTTGGTGCAAAGTGTTTATACTCAGGAGAGCATGGATCACAGGGGAATCAATTTCAAGTATATAAAGTTGCTGAAAAAGAACATCTTAAATATATTCATTCTTCGGAAGTTTACTGGGTAAAAGATAGAAAAGAAAAAGACAGAGCAAATTGTCATATGATCATAGCAGCAAAAAATGCAGAGGGACGTCGAGATATTAATTTTGCTTTATCTATGGCAAACATTGATGGATATTACTATAAACCACGCATTGATTTAGAACTATTATTTAACATCCCAAAAGACAATGTGATCATTACGTCTGCATGTTTAGCAGGGTGGAACTATGAAGATGCTGAAGAAGTTTGGCTGAAAGTCCATAAGTATTTTGGAGATAATTTTTTTCTTGAAGTTCAATATCACAATACCGATAAGCAAAAAGAACTCAATAAAAGAATATTGAAAATTGCAAAAGAACATAATATTCAGATCATCTGTGGCCTTGATAGTCATTATGTTAAAGAAGAAAATTCTATTAAACGTGATCAGATTCTAAAATATAAGAACATCAATTATCCAGACGAAAAGGGATGGTATCTTGATTATCCAGATACTCAGACGGTTATAAAAAGGTTTATAGAACAGGGAGTTCTAAATAAAGAGGAAATATTTAGAGCGATTATGAACACCAATGTTTTTGTATCGGAATGCGAAGTAATTGTTTTAGATAGAAAATTTAAAATACCAAGTGTTTATAAAGATAAAACCTATAAAGAAAAATGCAAAATTTATAAAGATATTTTAAATCGGGCTTATGCAAAAGAAAAGGATAAGTCTAAAGAAAAAGCTGATGGCATTCGTTATGAAGCAAAACAGGTTATGGAAGCTGGCGTAGTCGATTACTTTTTGACGAGCAAATCAATTATAGATGATGCAGTTAATAATGAAGGAGGAATTTTAACTACTACCTCAAGAGGTAGTGCTGCATCATTTATTACAAACAAATTGTTGGGACTTACTACTGTAGACCGTTTTAACGCCGACATTCCAATTTATCCGGAACGATTTTTAACGAAAGAACGTGTTCTTGCAGGACAAATGCCTGATATTGACATGAACGTTGCCACACAAGAGCCTTTTGTAAGAGCGGCGAGAAAATTGCTAGGTGAACATGGATGTTATCCATTAATGGCAATAGAAAAATTAAAAGAAAAAGCTGCATGGCAATTATATGCGGGAGCAAATGATGTGCGCCCAGAAGATGCGAACCAAATTTCGAAGTATCTGGACGAATATAATAAAGCATTGAAATATGCCGACGATGATGAAAAGGAAGAGATTCATGTTGAAGATTATATTCCAGAAGAGTATTTAGAGTTATTTAAGCAAAGCAATGATTATCAGGGAATCACAATCAACTTAAAAGTACATGCTTGTGGACATTTCATTTTTGATGGAGACATTCGAAGAGAAGTAGGATTAATTAGTGCTGTTTCAGAATCGACTGGGAAAAGAACTATATGCGCTGCTATTGAAGGTGGTTATCTTGATGAATTTGGGTATGTAAAAGAGGATTTTCTTATTGTAGATAGTGTATATCTTACGTATAAATTTTTTCATAGTATTGGTAAGGAAGTTCCTACGTTTGAAGAACTGAGACATATGATTGATGGAGATGAAAAGACATGGGACATTTATGCAAATGGTATTACATGTTGCATAAATCAATGCGAAAAAGAAGCTACTACCAATCGAGTAAAAAAATATAAACCGCAGAACCTGGCAGAATTAAGTAGTTTTATTGCAGCAATTCGACCAGGCTTTGCTTCACTACTTAGTACTTTTTTAAATCGTGAACCATATACAACTGGAGAAAAAAAGATTGATGATTTGTTATCTGATACAGCTCATTTCATGCTTTATCAGGAATCAATTATGAAAGTACTATCCTTCTTACAATTAAGGATGACAGAAACATATGGTGTTATTAAAAATATTTCAAAGAAAAAATATAGGCTGCATCCTGAAATGTTAAAAGAATTACAAGAGCGATTAATTAAAGGTTGGAAAAAAGAGATTGGTAAAACAGATAATTTTAATAATGTTTGGAATGTAATTGAGTCTTCTGGCCTGTACGCCTTCAACTCTCCTCATGCTTATAGCATGGGTGGTGATTCTGCTTATCAGGCATGGTTTAAAGCTCATCATACTAAGATTTTTTATGAAGTAGCAATTAATCATTATCAAGAGAAGAATAAAAAAGATAAAATTGATGCTCTTGTGAAAGAAGCAATTAAATTTTGGGGATATAAACTAGGAGATTATGAATTTGGAGCAGACAATAGAAAAGTCACAATCAATGAAAAGAATATGATTATATATCCTAATTTATCAAGCGTAAAAGGGTTTGGTGAAGGAGTCGTTAACACTCTTTATGAATTGGGAACATCGGAATATAAAACATTTACTGATGTACTTGATGTGCTGTTTCTAAATTCAATCAATAAAACTATAGTCAATAAACTTATTAGAATTAATTATTTTAAGAAGTATGGTGATGTGAATACATTGCTTGAGACTGCAAAATTATATGATTTGTTAAAAGGCGCAAAACAAATTTCAAAGGATAAGGCAGAGAAAAATAATATCTCATTTGTTATACTTGCTCAATATGGAAATGAGACAGCAAAACAGTTTAATAAACTTGATTCTGAAAAAGTCTTATGTGAATTAATTTCTAAAATACCATACAAAAAAGTAACTTTAAAAGAAAGACTTGACAATCAGAGGGAAATTATTGGAATTGTGAGTGGTTCAGATCCAGAAGTGAATAGACGTTTATATTATGTTTCTGAATTAGACATCAAAAAATCTATTGTGAATGTTAAGTTATTTGAAATCTATAGCGGTAAAACACGAACAGTCAAAATGTGGACAAGTCAATATAATCGTAATCCATTCGAACTTGGTTCAATTCTATACATAATTTCCCTGGAAAAGAAAAATAAAAAAGAACCAACGGGCGAGGTCGATCCCAAAACAGGAAAGAAAATATATAAGGAAGTTCCGGATAAATTCGAATTTTGGCTTGGAAAATTCACAGTAAAAAATAATGTAGAGGAGGTGGTTCAAGATATTTAGCAATTACAAATATACAGATAAAGAGATGAAGGAACTAATCTCCTCCATCGTTATTCTGATCGATACGAGGGAAAAATCGTTCTCTCACATCACTGATTATTTCGATAGAAAAGACATCAAATATAAAAAGAAAGCACTGGCATATGGTGATTATAGTTTTATGCTCGAACAGAATGAAAAGCTTTCTATTCCAAGACCATTATACTTTGATAAAAAGATTGTCGTGGAGCGCAAAGGCAGTCTGGAAGAAATTAGTGGTAATTTGACAAATGGCAGAGATAGATTTGAGAAGGAACTATGTTTGGCACCAGAGAATAAAGTACTGTTGATTGAAAATGGTTCTTATGCCGATATTGCATCTGGGAATTATGATACTCAATATAATAAGAAATCATTTTGGGCTTCGCTGCATTCTATATGGTTTAAGTACAATATTCCAATCTTCTTTATGCCAGACAATAAATATTCTGGATTATTTATCAGAGGATACTTTGAATATTACTTAAAGAATTTATTTAAATAGGAGAATATATGTTTACAGCACAAGAAGCAAGAAATATCTCGAACAAAGCATACAAAGAGCAAATAGATGCCGAATTAGCGTCTATTGTGCCTGAAATCGAGGCAGCAATGCGTAAGGGTGAGTACAGTTGTTGGATTTATGAAACTAACATTTCATCAGCCACAATTGCTTACCTGAAAGAACTAGGATACAAAATTACATCTTCAACACAGTATAACGAAACAGAATATAAAATTGCGTGGTAGGAGAATAAAAATATGAAGTTAAGTGAAATAGCGGAATACATTGTAGACAATTATCCAGAATCTAATATCGCATATAACAACGATGTCATAAAGGGATATAGAAAAGAATGGTACGAAGAAAGTCTTATCGATCCACTGCTAGATTTTTACATGCACGAAGAATTGGGTCTATGCGGATGTGGAAATCCAGAATTTACATATGAGACGATAAGAAGATATCTAAATATACGAAACGAATTTGTAATATCAAAAATTGATTATCAGGAGGTTATTGATAGATACAAAAATGATCTTTTGCTTGATTATAATAACGACATTCAATATGGTCTGTTACAATTCATGATGTATATTCTTGATGACAAAGATTTTACAACACATGGGAGTAGTATTGGTGGATGCTGGTTAACTAAAAAAGGACAAAGATTATTGACAGTTCTGGAAGCATGGAGAGCAAGAGAAGATAAAGAATAATTTGTCAGGATGATAAAAGATGGAAGGCTGATGAGCTATGGCAGTATATGTGACTGGTGATATACATGGAGATCCTACCAGGTTAAGTAAAAATAGTTTCTACGAACAAAAGGATTTTTTTAATAACAAAGATGAAAATGTAGTTATTATTCTTGGAGATTTCGGTCTTGTTTGGAATAGAGATAAGGAAAGTAAACAAGAAAAGTACTGGTTAGATTGGCTTAACAAAAAACCGTTTACAACAGTATTTGTAGATGGGAATCATGAAAATCACAAAAGACTTTCAACTTATCCTATAAAAGAATGGCATGGCGGCAAAGTACATGAGATAAGAACCCATGTATTACATCTTATACGGGGAGAAGTATTTACAATTGATGAAACAAAGTTCTTCGCTTTTGGTGGGGCAAGCAGCCATGATATTCAAGATGGCATTCTTGATTACAATGATTCTAATTGGCAGGAAAAAGCAAAGAAACTTGATAAACAAGGTAAATATATGTATCGTGTTAAGAATTTATCTTGGTGGGAAGAGGAATTGCCAACTGATGAGGAAATGCAGCATGGAATCAATGTATTAAAAGAGAATAACAATATGGTCGATTTTATTATCACCCACAGTCCTTCGACGTCAGAATTATATCTTATGAGTGGTAATAACTTATATGAACCAGATGTCCTTACAAATTATCTAGAAGATATAAAAGTTACGACAAAATATAAAAGACATTTGTTTGGGCATATGCATATTAATAAAGCTATTAATGACAAAGATATTTGCTTATATGAACAAATTATTAGACTATTATAAGGAAGTGATTATGTAATGTGCAGATATTGTAACTATGAATCTGATGATAATCGAATTTTTATCGATCCACTGACTAATGAATATTATTTGGATATCGAAACGATGGTATGTGATAGTTATGATGATGGTTTTTTCATGATAAAGAATATATCAATTATTGTCCATGGTGCGGAAGAAAATTGACGAAAGAATGAGATATCGTTATGGAAAAGAAAATTGTTGACTATAGAAAAAGACATAGACGATGTAAATACTGTAAATATAATGTGCTTGTAATGCCAAAGGACATGTATACACCAGACTACTATGTATGCAAAGTGAAAGATAAAATTATAGAAGATTGGTTTGTCGAGTATTTACCAAGAATATTTTGTTCATGTTATGAATTAAAATAAATAATGTGTGGTGGCGGAATATGTAGACGCTAATGACAGATAGGTTGCTCTAACGGTTCAATTCCGTCGGTATCTGAAACAGTGAAATAGCTGATGATACTGGGTCTGATTAGGCAGAAGGGTGTGAGTAGCTATGTATGGTGAAAATCCATACCCACATATTATAGAAAAATTGAAAGGAAGAAACTAAAAGATGAATAAAGAATTAGAAAATAAAGCATTAGAGATTATTCAGAAATTGCAAACATATAATCCAGCAGCGGGAGATGATTCTAGATGGTTTAAACAATGTTTATTAGATTTAGAAGATATAATTATTGATGATGAAATTTCGCCAAAAGAGCGCGAAAGATTGAAACGCATTGAAAATCGTAAAAAGCTTGGCACAAATATGGATAATACACTTTATGTTAATATAAATAAAAATAATATTCAAATTGCAGTGTCTGCACCGCAAGCTGAAATCGTATATTCAAAATGGTGTTCTAAAACAGACGCTGCAGCAGATATTATTATAGAAATGTGTTCCAGATATGGTGTAAAACAGATTTTCATTCAAGATGATCATTTTGGAACTAATCTTCTCGATCTGCTTAGTCAAAAAGGGATGGATGATTCTATGGATATTGTCAAATTTAATTATATGGAAGCATAAAGTATCTTAATTAAGTGTATGTGTTTAAATCTAGAGAAATTCATGAAAGATAATTAATGAATCTTGATTTATTGAGGATCTGAAAAAAAATGGAGACAGTAGAAGATTATGAATAGAGAAATACTTTTTAGAGGGAAACGTGTCGATAATGGTGAATGGGTAGATGGATATTTGTTTGACGATGGTTATCAAAAACCTAGGCACGTTTTTGTCGGTGATTTGGTGATTGCCGAGTATAATGGAATGGCTTGTGACGAATGGGACATTGAAGGCATTGGTTTTTATGATGTTGACCCGAATACAGTTTGCCAGTACACAGGGCTGACCGACAAGATCGGAAAGAAAATCTTTGAGGGAGATATTGTTCAGGTTGGATGGTATAAGGGAACAGTTGTGTATGAAAACGGATGCTTCGCAATTAAGTGGAACAATATTAAGTTTCTCGGAAAAGACTTGGGATATTGGGCGGATTTAGATGGTTTCCATACTGTAGGCAACATATTTGACAATCCTGAACTGTTGGAAGATGAAAATGAAAAAACGCAAAGATAATAAAGGAAGGAAAAAGAATGATGAAATATAAAGTTGGAGATAAAATTAAAATTGTCAGAGCAACTACTGGTTGTTATGGCGCAGAAGGAAAAATTGGTATTATTACTAATAGACCTTCTACAGATGGTCTTACTTGTTACCAAGACGGTTTTAACGTAGATTGTGGCGATGAACATGTTTGGAGAATTGGTTTTGAATCAGAATTCGAACTATTAGACGAATTGACAGCAGCGGAAGCAACTAAGATTTTAGGCGAAATTTGTTGCGAACATAAATGCCTTAATGGATGTCCTATTGGTAAAGTAAAAGGGAAGATAACGTGTCAAGATTTCCGAAAAGATAAACCTGAACAAGTTATTGAAATCCTTAAACAGTGGAAGAAAGACCATGAGAAAAAAGAAATAGAGACTGAAATCGTAGACCTTATTCGAGTTATGAAAGAAGTATATGATGACGAAACATGTATATATGCTTATGAAATTGACGTAAATAAGGAAGACATTAACGAGAAAATGAAAGAGTTGGTAAAAAAGTATTCTAACGAACAAAACGGAAAAATTTACGCCAAATATGAGCGTATTTGTAGAGTAATACGAGCATGAAATGTCGATTTCAATTGAGTGATGGTATAACAGTGTAGTTTAAATAGTTATCTACCATGTGAGCCTAATAGCAGCATCTCAAGGGTAGAACAGCCATTAACAGAAAGGATTAAAAATAAATGTGTGAATTTTGCGATGGGCTTGAATTAGAATTGAATGCAACTCATCCAATTAACAGAGAAGGGTTTATCAATTGTATTACATATGACAACATAAATAATATCTATTGTATCTGGCATAAATGTGACGATGATTATTATACATGTAATATTAAAATTAATTATTGTCCTATATGTGGAAGGAAATTAAGTGATGGATAATTTACCTTACTCATTGGCTTGCTTATACATAGGGATGACGGAAGAATATGATAGATAATTGATGCAACAGTGTTCAAAGATAATCAAGAATGCAAACAAGCTATAATTCATGGGATGGTAATAGCTTCAATGCTGACAAGTAGATGCAAACGGATCGAGATAAAAGAGGTAACTGTTATGAAAAAATGTATTATTTTAGAGATAGAAAATAAGACAGACTTTGAAAACAAAATGAATGAATATTTATCTGAGGGATATAAAATCGAAGCCAGTTCGTGTAATAGCAAATATTACAAAGCAATTATGGTGTTAGAGAAAGAATAACGAAATCACTCTTTCATTGGAGAATTTAAGGAGATAATAATATGATTGGTATGCACGAAGATTATAATTATCACGATATTTTCAAAGAATATGCAGAAAATATTTCGGGAAAATGGTTTAAAGAAAACTATCTTCAGATTGTTGGAACTAAAACTGTAGATGATTATATGTATGTAAAAGGATTTGATGGTGGATTTCCACATGCAAGTGCTTATGTAAAAATTGACATGAAAGAGAATAAGATTGTTAATTATTATGATGCACATAACTGTCCTGTTAAAGTAAAGGATGGGATATATGAATAAGGTAATTTTATTAGTGTTTTGTCATTTGGTTGGTGATTATGTTTTACAAAGTGACTTTATTGCAAAGACTAAAGGAAGTAATTGGTATCATTTATTCGTACATTGTGCGTTGTATTGTTTACCATTTTACCTTGCATTTGGATTAACCTGGCAGCTTGGAGTTGTTTTTTTGACACACTGTATTATTGATCCGCTAAAGGCGAGATATCAAAAAATATCATATGTAACTGATCAAGTTTTGCATTATTTGGTATCATTCGTTTATTTTTTGTAAAAACAGGAACGAGGTGAGTAAAGCTATGAAACCTGATAGATTTACAATTACAACTAAAAAATTTGATTTTATGAAACTAAATGAAAAGATTCACACTTATAAACTTGAGAACGGATATAAACCATATTTGTTTATGAATGAAGATACAATTGACGAATTAGTAAACATAATTGGACTTTCTTGTGACGGATTAACAGGTGCTCAGTCAAATGGTTTGTGCGGGACGTATTGTGCGATGAAGACTTTTTGTGATAATACAATGCAATTTGGTGAAGTAGAAATGAGGTGAGAACATGAGAATTTTGACAAAAGAACAATTGTTAAAAGAGCCTAGTGGAACCGTATATGCAGAGTATGTATCTGAATTTATAAATGAAAATTTGCATATTAAAGTTGGAAATAATTGCAATTTAAATATAATTCCAACACATAATTATAGTACAGAAAAAGATATAAATAGACAAACAAATTGGTCTACTGATGATTTGAATATTATTGCAGACTATGACAAGAATCAATTATTTGCAGTATTCAATAAATCAGAAGTAATGAAAATGATAAATTGTTTATCATGGGCTTTATCTGGATGTGATGGTTATTTTGATATGGATGAAGTGTATTGTGAAAATGAAGAAGTATATAGAGATCCAGAATGGATGCCATACGATTGAGAGGTGAGAATTATGGAAAGTAATAAAATTCAGATTGCAACAAATGAATCCGATGACTATATAGTTCTTCACTATGAGGATTTTTCAGAAAGGGATATAGAATTGATTATGATGATTAGATTGATCTCCTGAAATATCTAGGATATGAAGTAGAATATAAAGAGATTTCTGATGAAGAGGTGGAGGAATTGTAGTAAATGGCAGTAATTGAAGTGTGTGATATTTGCAGAAAAGAAATATCTAAAAGTAATGGAATTACACTAGATTGTTCCGATTGGAATGGATGGGACTATCCTGTAGGAGTGCCTATAAGAACAGAAAGAAATTATAAAGTAAGAATTTGTGACAAATGTAAAGATAATATTATTAAGTACTGTAAAAGAAATGCGAGGTAAAAGATGAAGAAAATTAAAGGTTTAATATTTGCAACAGGTTTTGTATTGTGTGGATTTGTTATTGGAGCATGTGGAACTTCTGTCGAAGCAAAACAAGATAAACCATTAAAAATATGGTTTGAGAATCAAAATGGAAAGATGGAAACTTATCAGCTTGTAGACGAAGAGACAGGAGTAAATTATATTGTCGTGTCTGGTGAACTTTATCAGAAAGGGATTGGTACTGCAATAAATCCAAGATTAAAGGCTGATGGTAGTTTGTATATAAGCAAATAGCATGAAATATGTTTTTCAATGAGAGGTGGAGCATGAGTCGAATTATTACACATGAAAAATGTGACTGTTGCAAAAAAGAATACAAAAATTTTTACATAAGCTTTGGTCATCCAGATCATGATATTACATGGAAATGGAAGTGTGATAAGTGTTGGTATATAAATGAAAGATTAATCAAAGTTTGGAAAGTACCTGATGATTTAGGTTGGATTAATTTGAAAGATTTAGAAGAGGGTTAATATGAGTATACTTTGGTTTATGTTTATGATGTTTTGTTATGGCAGTGGAGCAAAGGTTACAGATATGAATTTTATGATGATTGCCTTATTTTACATTGGAGATTGTATTCTATTAACAAACAGGAGGTAAGATAATGACATTTGAGACAAGTAAGAGAATAGACAATTGGTGTAAAAGACATCAAGAAAATGGATGTGTGTCACATGCAACAGCCGGTGAACAGTTTGTATATAAATTCTTGCCAAGTGGTATTGTAGAATGCCAGACCGTCAAATGCTTATGCTGTGGCAAAGAATTCACGGATTATGTGGAGTAAGAAGGAAAATAAAAATGGACAGAAGTTTTATTGGTAATCTTAATGAAGTAGAAATACGACACGCAAAAAAGGGTTGTATGTGTAAGGTATGTGACAGAGAACTAAATGATGATATGATTGTATATCTTAGATCGTGTCGTCTACATGGGCAACTATATCATATATGCATTCCTTGTTGGAGGAAGATTAACGCATTAGTCGAAGAAGAGTTAGATAATCTAGGAGGTAAAAATATTGGCGGTAAGCAATGATTCTTATTATAAACCAGACGAAGCCTTGCATGAATTACAGATGCAGGAAACTATTATGAAAGCATTGGTTGATGTACAAGTAGTGTTGCGAATTCTAGTGGACAAAGAAATTGTAACTCGTGAAGAGGTGCAAAAATATAGGAATGAAGTAGGCAATAGTCCAAAGTATAAGCCCGTACTAGATGATATTCAGAGACAGAAAAGAGGATTCCAGGCTGCAAAAGATAATCCACAAGAATATCTGAAAGCTATCTTCAATGCAAAGATGAATGGAGATATCAAATAGTAATTTTAAAATAACTTCTTAGAGCGTTTCTGCTCGAAATTTCCAATTGGACAAGAGAATAATATATTAGATGGTTGCAAACATCTAGTTATGAAATTGAATTTTTATTAAGAAAACTTAACGAAAGGAGTATGAGATTTGTACGTACATTAAAGAATTCTTTGCTCTTAATAGTTGTTAATGAAATACATGGGATCAAAGTCTCGAATATCGAAATATATAATTCCGATTATTCAGCAGAGAATAAAAGATTATGATATAAAAACATATATAGAGCCGTTCTGTGGTGGATGCAATATCATTGACAAGATTCAATGTGATACAAAAATTGCATCCGATAATCATAAATATCTTATAGAAATATTCAAGAATCTAAATCGGATTCAAAGTCTTCCAGATTTTATTACAAAAGAACATTACTCAAAAGTAAGAGAATGCTTCAACAAAGACTTAAATACATATCCTGGCTGGTATATTGGAGCAGTTGGATTTCTTGCGAGCTATAACGGACGATTCTTTGATGGTGGATATTCAGGCGTTGTATGTACAAAAGCTGGAACTGAAAGAAATTATTATGATGAAGCAAGAAGAAACCTATTAGAACAGATTCCACGATTAAAAGATATTCTGTTCCAATGCGGAGATTATGAAGAGTTATATTCTGATAGAATTGACTGTTTATTCTACTGTGATATTCCATATTGCGGAGTAAAACAATATGGTACAAGCAAAAACTTTGATTATGATAGATTTTGGAATTGGGCGGAAAAAATGAGCGAAAAGAATATTGTTCTGGTTAGTGAACATAAAGCACCTTCAGGATGGGATTGTATTTGGGAACAAGAAGTAAAAAGAACAATTGATAATAACAAGCGTGTAAAAGCAGTGGAAAAATTATTTGAGATAAGAGAATAAATGTCATGGGGGTAATTAATTTATGCATGAATTACTTGGATATGAAGTAAAGATTGGCAATAAAAATAGTAAAATCACAAAGAAATGTCCGATGTGCGGAAAATCTATGGTTAGAGAATGTGTGTTAGAGAATAATAAGTTTGTATATAAGGAAAGATGCTGCAATCTTTTCTGTGGAAGATATACTCCGTATTTTAATTGGAAATAAAATAATAAAAAGATAAATGCGGTGAAAGGAACTGAAAGTCTGAGATGGTGAAAAGGTAAAGGTGAAGACTGTTAGCAATATTTCAGTCAACCGATGGGTGTATGAGTTGAACCTGTGAATTCAGAATATAATACTCTGGAACAAACCGCAACCCTCACGTAGTCAGGGACAAGGATGCTCTCATGAAGTACGGAAATGAACGTGCTTCTAATTATGAAATTAATTTTTCATTTGATTTTTGTCGAAGTAGAGAATAAATAATCAGGAGGTGAGAGTCAAAATGAAAATATCTGAATTACAAGCAGTTTGTAAGTACGATGACAGTGAAATGGAAGAAGTTAAAAACTGCCATCCAAAACAGATTGCAAGTGAAGTAATTCCTATTCCAACTTGGAAGATTAAATATAAGTATACAACTGCTCGTGGAAATCCAAAAGAAGCAGTAAAGTATATGTTCTTAGATAAGAATGCATGGGATTCTGTCGATCAGGAATTCATGAATCATATTAAAGAACTTAATGAAAAACATCCGGAAAGAACGATATCAAACGTAGAAATTCTTGATGCGGTTTATTTCGGAAAACTTTATTTAGAACTTGAATAATAAATATTTTTCAATTGTAATCAAATCCCTGTAATCAGGGTTGTATAGCGAGATGGCTTGTATTACCAAAGCAACATAGCGACATAAGGTTAAAACGTAAAATCTTACACTATGACCTAAAATAATTGGTTTCTAAGCATAAGATAGACTCCTTTAACTAATTGGTAAAATCCAAAAGTTAAAGGAAGATTACAATTGAATCCGATATACAATGAATATATCAAATTTTTAAGAGACACTTCTGGCGAAGAATTACCTTATTTAAAAGAAGGATTCTTTTGGCTTGATAAACAGATTATAAAAGGCTTTGATAGTCAACTTGTAGAACATAAATTTTGCAGAGTTAAAGTATCAGATAACCTAGAAAAAGTAGAAATTCTAAAATTAAAATCTTATGAAGATTCATCTGAAGTAGACCTAATAGATTGGAGAACAATGGTCAATCTCAAAGAAAATCATTTGAGAGAAATTGAACATGAAGCTTTATGCCTAATACGTGAAAAGATCAAAGATTATGATGTATATACTCCAATAATACCTGTTTCTATGGGTAAAGATTCTATGGTTACATGTCATTTAGTTCGACAACTATATCCAAACACAAAAGCAATATTCAACAACACATCACTTGATTGTGCTGACACATATAAGATGGTTAAACGGTTTCCGAACTGTAAAATCATGAATCCAGACAAAGGGTTTTATCAATATGTGAAATCTGATTCTATGATTCCATCAAGATTTTCAAGATTCTGTTGTAGGATTTTTAAAGTTGGAGTTATGGTCTCTCAGCTTGATAATAAGCATCCGTATTTAATTTTTATGGGAATGAGAAATGAAGAATCCAATACAAGAAGCAATTATCAAGACGAATGGGTTAATACTTCCGAATGGGGAGACACATGCTGGCAAGGAATACTTCCTATTAGAAAGTGGACGGAATTAGATGTTTGGCTTTATACATTTTGGAAAAATATTGAAGTTAATCCAAAATATAAAAAAGGATATTCAAGAGTTGGATGCCATTGTGCTTGTCCATATTATGCGAAGTCAACATGGATTCTTGATAAATATTGGTATTCAAAAGCATATAAAAGATGGAGAGATATTCTAAGAGAAGATTTTATAAGTAATCAGAAATGGCTGATTATGAACTGCACAATTGAAGAATATCTTACTCAAGCATGGAATGGTGGTGTGTTTAGAAGTGAGCCAACACAAGAAGTTATTGATGAATTTGTAAAGTATACAGGAATTGATAAACAGATTGCGCTGCAATATTTTAATAAGAAATGTTGTGAGTGCAATAAGAGAATAAAACATAAGGAAGTTCTTTCAATGAACTTAAAAATACATGGAAGACAAGTTAATAAATTCTATTGTAAGAAATGTTTGATGAAAGAATTTGATTGGACAAAAGAAGAGTGGGACAAGCAGGTGGAGTCGTTTAAGGCTCAAGGTTGTGCGTTGTTCTAGGTTTTATTGGTAGAAAGGTGGTGAAAAGTAGTGCATCCGAGTGAGTTTTTTAAAAACTGTTCTCTAAGGACAGGAATTGACGTATTTGAAATTTATGATTCAGATTTAAAAGAAAAACTAAGAAATATACATCCAAAGAATTTCTTGAAAACAAAAATTACATTGCCGGTATATAAAGTCAATTTATCTTATCTTACAGAAAAAGGTAATTATAAAACAGTTGATAGATATGCAGTAATGGATTCAAGTGCAGATGATGAGTATTTTGATTTCTGGCTAGATATGTTTATGAGAGATTATAATAATGATAATCCAAATCACAAGATGGTAAATTGTGAAATAAACAACATAGAAAGACTTTGCGAAGCTGTACTACCGATTGGTTAGCTTTTTACCATATGTATTTAATACCTTTGTGCAGCAAAGGTTGTCACGATGATTTATAGAAGACGGATCATTGGTTAATATAAATCGAAAAAGCAATGTGATAGTGACGTAAAAAGACACTCACGAAGTATGGCTTTGCCTCATTGAAATGAAATAATTTTCAGTGAGGAAAGTACATATTGGTACAGAAAGCTAATACAATTGAGGAATTATTAAATGGTTGTCCTGTAAATCAAATGATTTGTGACAACTTGATTCGTGCATGGGCAATTATTAACAATACAAAGTATAAGAAAATTGTTTGTGCAATCTCTGGCGGTTCAGACAGTGATGTAATGTTAGATATTGTTTGGAGATGTGATAAAGATAACAAGGTAGATTATGTATGGTTTGATACAGGTCTTGAATATCAAGCCACGAAAAATCATTTAAAATATCTTGAAGAAAGATATGATATTACGTTTGTAAAGAAACGTCCTAAAATTCCAATTCCTGCAAGTTGCAAGAATTATGGAGAACCGTTTATGTCTAAGATTACAAGTGAATTTTTACAACGGTTACAAAGACATAACTTTCAGTGGGAAGATGAAGACTTTGATACATTATATAAGAAGTATCCGAAATGTCAATCTGCATTACAATGGTGGTGCAATACAAATCTAACAGATAACTTCAATATTCGTAGAAATAAATATCTAAAAGAATTTATGATTCAAAACAATCCAACATTTAAAATTTCAAATAGATGCTGCAAATATGCGAAAAAAGATTTAATTCATAACCTGCTAAAAGAGGAAGATTATGATCTGAATATATTTGGTGTACGAAAAACTGAGGGTGGTGCAAGAGTTAGATATGGTAACTGCTTCGATGAGAGTGATAAGTATGACAATTACAGACCGTTGTTTTGGTATAAAAATTCAGATAAAGAAGATTATGAGAAAGCGTATGGGATTATACATAGCAAATGTTATACGGAATATGGATTAAAACGTACAGGATGTTGTGGTTGTCCTTATGGAAGAGATTTTGAGAATGAATTAGATGTAATTGAGAAGTATGAACCTAAACTATATAAAGCAGTAACGAATATTTTCAAAGATTCTTATGAATATACAAGAAAGTACATGGAGTTTAGAAAAATGATGGATGAGAAGGAGAGAATCAAACAATGAGAATATTAGCAGTACATAATGACCATATAAAGAAACCAGATCCAGAAAGAAAGTATGGTTGTGTTTGTAACAAATGTGGTACAGTATTTATTTTTGCAAGGTCTGAAGCTTGTATTCCAAGATGTATTAACCCAAAACCTAGTCAATGCACAGTTAGATGTCCAAATTCTAGTTGTCAGAACGTTATGACATTTGATTTGTGTAAGGAATTAAAAACTCTTACAGATGAGAATGATTTTTGCGATTTCTATGCAGATGATAAATAAATATATGAATTTTGGGTTTCATTTATCTTTGCTATTATAACCAAAATAAGGTAATACACTGAGGAATCGACTATGGAAGAAATGATTGAAAAATTAAAAGAATGGGTTAATAAAAACTATGATCCATATGCATGTGGATTTACACCACAGCGTTCAGAAGGAAATTATTATGATTGTTTCTTTGATGGAGAATCTTGTGGTACATCGTATGCTGCATATGAAGTAGGACAAATCTTAGGTTTAGAGCTTGCTCCACCAGAAGATGACGGAGAGAATAATGAATATTAATTATTGAATGAATGAGCGTGTATGTGGTGGGATTACCATGGTAGACCCAAAATCAAAGAAAAAATATGTTTCTTTAATGACATACAAGAGATTAATATGACACGAAATACAGTCGAACAATGTCATGATTATATAAGGTATAAACCAATCATTACAAAAGATGAAAGAACTCTTTCGTTTTCAGCAAATATATCAAAGATCAATCCAGCAATTCTTAGCGCTGATCTTTCTAAGACGCCAGATCAAGTTAATATTTTGTATGTCAAGAAAATCCAAGCAAGAAAACATCATAAGAAGAGAATTAATAAAAAATGGCTTAAACGTTATGGGTACAAAGAGCAGTTGTTTAATTTAGGACGATGGAATTGTAAATCAACTGATCAATTTGGTGAAGAATATAAATTTACAAGAAAGGTAATAGATGATGCTAATTCCGACAGTACCAGCAAAAGAATTTGAAAAATTCGGATTTAAAAAATGTAAAGGAATGCCAAAAGATACAGAGTGTTATTATCTTTGTGTAGCACGAGGGTCTAAGATGTTATTTGTTAGTAATATATATTTTGGAGTAAATGATTGGATAAAGGACGATCAAAGAATTCATAAAAATGCCAATTGCAGATATAGCGATAAAAGAGATTATCTTGATATTGTTTATGAATTAATTAAAGAAGGTATGTTAAAAAGCAGTTTTTATAAGAGGTAAAACCATGAAAAACAAATTACTAATATTTTTGTGTGTCAGTATTTTACTATCATTTTCAGGATGTAGAGTAGAATCAGCACAAGCAAATGTAAAAACGAACGATACTGTAACAGTAAAATCTCTTGGAACCGATAATTTAATTAACATTGGTGGATATTTATATTATGATAGTACAACAAAAATCGTGTATTTTTGGAACGGATCAATTGGATATGGTCGAGCTTCAACAACACCATCACCATATTTTGCGCCAAATGGTCTTCCATATAAGTATGAACCAGAAACAAATACATTTGTAGAAATCACAGAATAGTCGAGAGGAAAGAAAATATGAGAGATCCAAATAGATTATATAATTTTTATAATGAAGTAACAAGATTACACATGACATATAGACCAGATTGGAGAATTGGTCAATTTTGGGATGGTTTTAAAAAATGGCTGGATGGATGTAAACATATTGATATTTATTATCTGGAAGACAATGAATTGCTTGAATATTTAAAAGAAATGTGTGGGGAGAAATCGGTAAATGGATAAGATCAAACGAATGAAAGAACTGATTCATGATCTGAATAGGGCATCAGATTCTTATTATGGATCAGGAACAACACTTATGAGTGACGCCGAATTTGATTCAAAGTTACTTGAATTAAAGCAATTGGAAGAAGAAGCAAATACAGTATTTCCGAACAGCCCAGTCAATAGAGTTGGTGGAGCAGTACTAAAATCACTTATCAAAGTAAAACATGAGACTCCTATGTTAAGTCTTGACAAATGCCACTCTGTAGAAGAAATCAAAAAATTTGCAGCAGGACACGATATTGTAGCTTCTATTAAACTTGATGGTATTAGTTGTAGATTGATTTACCAAGATGGTGAATTAATCGGGGCGGAATCTCGTGGCAATGGTACAGAAGGAAATGATATTTTACAGCATGTAAAACAGTTTATGAATGTTCCACTACGTATTAATAAAAAGGGCAAATATGTTATCGATGGTGAAGCTTTAATCAAGCTTGATGACTTTGAAGAGATCAATAAAAATGGAGAATATAAAAATAGCCGTAATCTTACTGCAGGAACACTTTCAAGTTTGGATACATCGGTCGTCAAAGACAGAAAACTAAGTTGGTATGCCTGGGAAGTGGTAGAAGAAGTTGATCCTATTCTAGCAATTAGCAATAACGATTATGAAGCACATGATAGTTTTTATTTCAGATTACTTGAAGCAGGGAAGCTAGGGTTTAGTATTGTTCCGTGTGAAGTATTAGGTTTAAAGTATTATCAAAATGAAGAGCTACAATGTAAAATTGATAATTTTATTAGTCTTGCTGCAGAAAAGCACCTTCCACAAGATGGGGTTGTATTTAAATTTGAAGATGTAGAATACGGTAAGTCTCTTGGTAGTACAGAACACCACAACAGGAATGGTATCGCATTTAAAGTAAAAAACGATTCCGTAGAAACTACATTGAAAGATATCGAATTCACAATGGGTAAGACGGGTATTCTAACACCGACTGCAGTATTTGAACCTGTGGAAACTGAAGGGAGTACTGTAGAGAGAGCTTCTTTACATAATGTTTCTGTCATGCGAGAACTAATGCCTCGTCCATTCAGAGGACAAAGAATTGGCGTATTTAAAGCCAATCTTATAATTCCCCAATTGCGTTGGGCAGAAGAGTTCATTTCAGATGGATTTGAAAAGGATATGGAAAAATCTTTTATTCATATTCCTGATAAATGTCCAGTATGCGGCGAACCAACTAAAATCATTAAAGAAAACGATTCAGAAGTTCTATGGTGTACAAACCCTGAATGTAAGGGCAAATTACTTGGCAAACTAACTCATGCAGTTAGTAGAAACACACTGAATATTGATGGTTTATCTGAAGCGACAATTCAAAAATTCATTTCTCTAGGATGGTTAAATTCTATCCAAGACATCTATTATCTCACCAAGTACGAAAAACAAATGAAAAATCTTGATGGTTTCGGTTCGAAATCAGTTTCCAAACTATTTGATTCAATTGAAAAGAGCAGAAATACCACACTGGATAGATTTTTATATGCATTATCAATTCCTCTTGTTGGCAAAACAGCAAGTAAAGTTATTGCCGAGGCGGAAGATTATCAATTCGAAAGTTTTGTACGAGATATGACGCATCCAGGTGCAAAATTCTTTTCTCATATTCCTGGCATTGGAGATTCTATTATTAATTCACTTGATGAATATTTCAATAGAGAATGTAGTAACGTGTGGGAACTTGGTAAAGAATTTACATTCGAAACGCCAAAGAAAGTATCTCTCAAAACAAGTAGCGGAAAAGATTTGACGGGACAAACATTTGTTGTTACCGGTAGTTTGAAACATTTCGAGAATCGAGATGCACTCAAAGAGAAGATTGAATCTCTAGGTGGAAAAGTATCTGGATCGATTTCGAAGAAGGTTACTGCATTGATCAATAATGATGTTAATTCTACGTCAAGTAAAAATACGAAAGCAAAGAGCCTTGGTGTAAAAATTATGAGTGAAGATGAATTCCTAGAATACATCAGCTAAGAAAGAAGGTGAAAAATATGAATGATCGCAAAATTAAAATCTGTCTTAAAACAGTAAACAATGCAAGTTTATTCGTAGCTAAATGTGGAGAATATAAAGATTGGGATATCAATTATATTCACGGAAGACTTGTTCTTGATGCTAAATCTCTGATGGGTGTACTAAGCGTTGCGATTGACGCACCTGCGTATGTGGAGATTTTAACAGATGATGAAAAAGTTCTTGATAATTTTAAAAATGATATGACATTATGGGAGGTATAAAAATGGGAATAACAATTTTTAATTGGATTAATGATGACTGGAAACGAGTGAAAAATCATTGCAGAACTACAGATAACAAAGAGTTTACTGACAAAGATGCCACAGAAAAATGGATGAGTAAACTACTTGTGTCTGAACATTCGCCAATTAGATTACTTGAATTTGATTGGTCGTGGAAAAAAATTCCATACTGGGTTAGTACAGAATGGAGCAGACATAAGTTTGAAAAATTTATTAGTACTCAACGAGATGATAGATTAAAAGATGATATTCCAAGATCAGGAAAACCACAAGATGCGCCTGTTAATTTTGATGGATATGCAAATATGCAAAATGTTATTGATTCTTGGAGAAAAAGATTATGTGGAGCAGCAACTGATGAAGCAAAAGAATTGGCGGAAGATTTTAAGATTGAATTACATAAAAATCATCCACTCGAATCAAATATTCTTGTTCCAAATTGTATTTATAGAGCAGGATGCCCTGAATTTACACAGTGTGGATTCTTTTCCCGTTTTCAGAAATGGCTCAGAGAGAACAACAAAGAAATGGATTGGCTAAATATTCAGAAAAGATATGATTTATATAACGAATACTTCTACAGTTTACATGGAGAGGAGTGATTCCTTTTGCACACACTATATTGTATCCTTGGCAGAACTTCTTCTGGCAAATCCTCTATTGCCAAAGAAGCTGCTAAGAAATTAAATATGACGGTTCTTAAATCTTATACAACCAGATCTATACGACCAGGCGAAACAGTTGATAATTCAGATCATATTTTTATTTCACCTGATGACGTTGAAAAATATAAACCAAACATGGTGGCATATACAGATCGAGTTGGATATTGCAGTTTTGCAACAAAAGAGCAAATCTTAAATTCTAATTTCTATATCATTGATCCAGTCGGATTATATACACTTAAACTCAAAACAAGAGATATAGATGTCCGTCTAGTATCTATCTATATTACAACCCCATATACAACTGCAGAAGAACGTGCAAAGAAACGTGGTGACTATGATTCATGGAAACAGAACTATGCTGCAGAAAATGATTCGTTCAGCAATTTTGAAAAATCTAATCTAATTGATTATCGTATTCTCAATGACAGGTCATTGGAAACTTCTGTAGAAAAAATGATAAACATTATTCGAAAGGATTTGAATAAAAACAATGTATAGACCAGATATTAAAACGATCTATATTGACTTCGATAATACGCTAGTGGACACGATCAAAACGATTGTGTCCCTATACAACGAAGACTTTGAATATTATAAGAAATTCCATCATGTTAATTGGTGGGAGATTAACTCATATGATTTTAAAGAATTGACCTGTACATCTAAGGAATACATTAATACATACTTTAACACACCACGATTCTTTTATGAACTGGAATTTATGCCAGATGCACATGAAATTATTGATGAACTTGGAAAAGTATATCAGGTAAAAATTGTTAGCATGGGTTATTCTCCAAACTTAAAACAAAAAGAACAGTGGATTAATCAGTATCTTTTCTATCCAGAATTTATTGGTGTAAATATGAAAAAATACAAAGATAAATCACATATAGATATGAGCGATGGCATTCTTATTGATGATTCGGTACATATGTTAGAAACAAGTAATGCTCAAGAAAAATATTGTTTTGGGGATATTTATAGTTGGAATAAAGATTGGGCTGGAAAGAGGTTAATGAATTGGACGGATATTGCACATTTACTATTATGAAAGGAAGAAAATTAGACATTGTATATTGGAACAAGCGGCGAGCTATGCCGTACACTAAAACAAATGGGAGATGATTTTATTACTGTAGAAATCGAAGGACAAGACAGAGAATATATCATTGAAGCTGTAACAAGACAATCAAATTACAGTGAATCGCCTTGTAGCCATATCTGTATTAAATGCAGAGATGGTGGTCAAGGATATATCAAAAGGTAGGAGGTAACTAATAATGAGTGTACTTTATGTGGTACTTGGAGCAGTTCTTGGGATTGGGTTTTGCACAACTGTAATGTCGTTGTGTAAAATTTCCAAGAGTGCTGATGAAGAATTGGAGCAAATGAATAACTGCTGCAATTACACTTGGAAGAAAGAAGAAATTCATGAGGAGGTGGAGAAATGAGAGTAGTAAAGAAAGATGGAACAATTGAAGAATATCAAGAGCAAAAAATCATTGATGCTTGCAATAAAGCTGCAAGAAGAGCAATGGTTGAACTAAGTAATCAAGACTATGAAAAAATCCTGAATGATGTTTGGGAAGAAATCGAAGAAAACTACGATGATGATACAAGCATCGAAATTTATGATATGCATAATATCGTCGAAGCTGTATTGGAAGAAGACTACCCAAAAGTAGCCAAAATGTATAAAGAATATCGGAATTACAAAAAAGATTTTGTACATATGATGGATAAAGTATATGAGCGTAGCCAGTCCATCCGCTACATCGGAGACAAGAGCAATGCCAACACAGACAGCGCCCTTGTTGCAACGAAGCGAAGCCTGATTTTCAACGAGCTGAATAGTGAATTATATAAAAAATTCTTTTTAACATATGCAGAAAAACAAGCAGCAAAAGATGGATATATTTATATCCATGATAGGTCTGCTCGACTCGATACGATTAATTGTTGCCTTTTTAACGTAGGGGATGTTATGAAAAACGGTTTTGAAATGGGTAACATTTGGTATAATGAGCCAAACTATTTGGATACGGCTTTTGATGTTATGGGAGATATTATTTTATCAACAGCAGCGCAACAATATGGTGGTTTTACCGTTCCAGAAGCAGATAAGATTCTTGAACCATATGCAGAAAAATCATATAGAAAATATTTTGATGAATTTAAAGACATATCTTTTTGTGTAGATTCAGAATTCGATAATGATTTACTCAATGATATAGCAGATAAATATGCAACCAATAAAGTACATCGTGACTTTGAACAAGGTTGGCAAGGAATTGAATATAAATTGAACTCGGTTTCTTCGAGTCGAGGGGATTATCCATTCGTTACGATAACTATTGGTCTTGCTACGTCTAAATTCGGCAAAATGGCTGCAATTACGCTTCTTAATGTACATAAGGACGGACAGGGTAAAAAAGGATTTAAACGTCCTGTATTGTTCCCTAAAATCGTATTTCTATATGACAAAGAATTGCATGGTGATGGATCGGATAAATATCCGAGTGCAGATGTGTTTAATGCAGGAATTGATTGCAGCGCAAAAACTATGTATCCGGATTGGTTATCTTTAACTGGCGATGGATATGTAGCAGAAATGTATAAAAAATATAAAAAAGTGGTTAGTCCTATGGGGTGTAGGGCTTTTCTTAGTCCATGGTATGAACGTGGTGGTATGCATCCAGCAGATGAAAATGATACACCAATTTTTAAAGGAAGATTTAATCTTGGGGTTGTTTCCTTGCATCTTCCAATGATTCTTGCAAAAGCTCGTAGAGAGTCAAAAGATTTTTATGAAGTATTAGATTACTATCTTGAACTTGTTCGTGGATTACATAAAAGAACCTATGATTACATTGGAGAGCTTCATGCCAGTGTTAATCCGGTTGCTTTCTGTGAAGGTGGTTTTTTAGGTGGACATCTAAATCCAGATGATAAAATTAAATCTATTCTTCCTCCAATGACAATGAGTTATGGTATCACTGCACTGAATGAACTTCAGAGACTTTATAATGGAAAATCTATTAGAGAAGATGGGCAATTTGTCTTAGAGGTCATGCAGTATATCAATGATTACACAAACAGAATCAAGGAAGAAGACCATATTTTATATGCAATTTACGGTACGCCCGCAGAGTCACTTTGTGGTTTGCAGGTAGAGCAATTCCGTAAAATTTATGGGATTATTGAAAACGTATCCGACAAAGAATATGTAAGCAATAGTTTCCATTGCCATGTATCAGAAGATATGAATCCGATTGAAAAACAAGATAAGGAAGGAAGATTCTGGAATCTGTTTAACGGTGGGAAAATTCAATACTGTAGATATAATCTTGGCTATAACAAACAGGCAATTAAAACACTTGTACTTAGAGCAATGAATAAAGGGTTCTATGAAGGTGTAAATCTTGCAATGTGTTATTGTGAAGATTGTGGATACCAGCAAGTAGAAATGGATACTTGTCCAAAATGTGGAAGTAAAATGATTACAAAGATCGACAGAATGAACGGGTACTTAGGGTTTACAAGAGTTCACGGTCAAACTCGCTATAACGAAGCAAAGAATGCAGAAATCAAGGACAGGGTAAGCATGTAATCATTAAATATTATATGGGCTGGATGTATTATTTCCAGCCCTGTTAGGAGAAATATGAATTATCACAATATTACATATCCAGACCAAAATAATGGAGACGGACTAAGAGTTGTTGTGTGGGTGTCTGGATGTAGCCATCATTGTTCAGAATGCCAAAATCCTCAAACCTGGAATCCACACGGTGGCATTGAATTTAATAATGATGCAGAACAAGAAGTTATGGATCAAATATCAAAAGACTATATTAGTGGCATTACTTGGAGTGGTGGAGATCCAATGTTTGAATCTAATATTGAAACTGTATTAGATATTACACAAAAAATCAAAAAACAATATCCGAATAAAACGATATGGTTATACACAGGCTACAAATTTGAACAATTAATCTGGCCTGTTATAACTGGTGATTTTAATCCAGAAAGAGATAAACGTCTGAAACAAACAAGAAAACTAATCTCTTTATGTGATGTCATTGTTGACGGTCGGTATAAAAAAGAACTACGTGATGTCTCTTTACATTGGTGTGGGTCATCCAATCAACGAGTAATTGATGTGCAAAAAACTCTTGCTCAAAATAAAATTATTTTATACGAGGATAACAAATGACACAACAACTACATAAAAATGACATTTTATACTACGCCAGAATTATGCCAACATTGGGCTTATACGATGTATACGAGCTTAAAATTCGTACTATTAATGAAGAAAACAGATGGTTCTGTGGCATGGAAAAACGTACTAAAATAGCATATCTTTTCAGCTATGATAATATTGGCAAGACGATCTTCTTTGATCGAAAAGAAGCTCTTAAAGCAGTTAAACAAGCTGAAAAGAATAAAATCCCAGTTAGCAACGAAACACTGTACGAAGAATACTAGGAGGTGATATTACGCCAAGTCCACTAATGAAATACAAAGGAACATATCGTCTAATGGCTAATCTAGATCATGATACAAATGATTTTCCACGAGACGATAAAGGAAATCTTGATACAGATGATATCTATATCAAGTGTCAATATGGTAATCAAATCTATTATTATGGCAGAAATGATCTTGTAGCTTACATTCCATCAATTGGAAGGGGTCACAACATTCTCAGAACAATTGCGTTAGATAAACTTCAAATTGAAGATAAAATCCCATACGAAGAACTTTATCCTCAACTATTGTCAGAAGGAACAGTAAAACATATCATGGAAAATGATGAAGAAATTGAATTTCATTTTCATCCAAAAGACCTTTCTTATATTGCAACACTTCTTAAGGCATTCACATATGGAGCAGATATTTCACCATTCTCAACTAGAAATCTCCCAAAACAAAAATATGAAATACCAGAATCTGATCTTGAACAGTATAAACAGGTTGTAAAAGATGTCCCAAAAGATAAATTTCTTATCATATCTCGTGCTACATCCAATTATATCTTTGAGCATATGCAGAAAATGAAACAATATAAGCCTGAGCCAATTAAAAAACTGATGCGTAAAAAAATGCTTAAGGGTAAGGAATTTATCCATTCTGAGAAACAATGGGATGATTTTCTCAAATATCTAAGCAAGGAGGTATCTGTATGCTTGACTTAAACAATTATGAATTAGTAACAGATCTCTCAAATAATAAGCTCAGAAAGAATGGATTCGCCTTTGGTTGTTATCGAAGGAGTGTATATAAAGATACGATTGAGTTTCGTCTATATATTGATATTGAAGAACAGGACGTATTCTATCAAGTGTTCGACTCAGATCATAATCAGCTCTATATTCCTTATTACAACAGAGAATATGGTAATAACAAGATTGTAAAAGAGATTGATAGAAAAATTAATCGTATTATGAAAACTATGGTGAACCAAAAAATCCTAAAGAAAACAAAAGAAGAGGAGAATAATACTATGGATACAGAAACAATTAAAATTAAATACTTTGCAGACATTGAACCGATTGCACCAATTCAGAATGGTGATTGGATTGATTTAAGAGCTGCAGAAGATGTTCACATCAAAAAAGGTGAATTTAGACTTATTTCTCTTGGTGTTGGAATGAAACTTCCTGATGGATATGAAGCTCATATTGTACCACGTAGCAGTACATATAAGAATTTTAAAATTATCCAAAGTAACCACCAAGCGGTCATTGACAACATGTTCTGTGGGCCACAGGACTGTTGGAGATATCCAGCTATTGCTATGGAAGATACAGTTATCCATAAAAACGATCGTATCTGTCAGTTCCGTATCATGAAGAAACAGCCAGAAATTCATTTCGAAACTGTTAAAGAACTAAGCGGCAAAAGTCGTGGCGGCTTTGGAAGTACAGGTAAAAACTAATATGGACGACGATCTACAATACAGAGAAGAAAACTGGGCATGGGATGCTCAATGTGCAGCAGTGGATGAGAGAATATTAACTTGTCCACGCTGCGGATCAATTATGCTTCCTCAGTTCCAAAAATATGAATATATGGGAGCTGGATGGGAAGAATGGTATGAATGTACCAATGCCTCATGTGGGTATTGTTGCAAAATATAAATTATGCAAAGGAGAACAAAACAATGAAACTACAAAAACAAATCATTCTTGATAACGTTGATAAAGTAAAAGCGTTTGTTATGACAGTCAGCAAATATCCTGGAGATGCAACACTTGTATCTGGAAGATATGTTGTTGACGCCAAATCAATTATGGGTATCTTTTCACTAGCTCTAAATAAACCAGTGGAATTTACCTATGAAGGTGAACTAACAGCAGAGCTTGCTAAAGAAGTACAAGTATATGAAAGTCAGGAGGTCTAAACCATTGAATAATTTTAAGAAAAAACTAGCAACTACTGTAACTCTACTAACCGTTTTACTCACCCCAACATTGGCTAATGCAGAGACTAAATATGTTGAACCTACCATCGGTCTTAATTATCGTGTTGGAAATTCCACTAACACAAAGAAAATCGGAGCTTTACCGTATGGATCTTCTGTAGAGGTTTTAGAAATTACAGATAACAACTGGGCAAAAGTAAAGATTGATGATCAGATGTTCTATATGTCCAACGAATATCTTTCTGATGTACCTCTAGTTCCTGAACCCATTCTACAATCCCAATCAATTGAGTCATCACCAGTAACGACATCGTATTCTGGATATAGTCTCGGTACATATCGAATTACTCACTATTGTGGATGCGTAAGCTGCAATGGTTCTTGGGCTGGCAGTCCAACGGCATCTGGTGCATATCCTGTAGCTGGCAGAACAGTTGCCATGGCTGATTTACCGTTTGGAACTGAAGTAGAAATTAACGGTCAGATCTACACGGTAGAAGATCGTGGAGTACCGAGTGGATGCGTTGATATTTATGTCGACAACCATTCTGAAGCTCTTAATTCAGGTATGTATTATGCAGAAGTTAGAGTAGTGGGATAGTTGACATGGAGAAAATCTGAGGTTATAATATCCCCAACAAGGTTTTCTCTATGTCCCAGGGCAACCCAGTTGATCCTCAAAAGGGCAAAGTCACTGATCCTCT